>JAEORN010000123.1 GCA_016840825.1 Candidatus Thorarchaeota archaeon
GAGGTGCGGAACGATGAACTCAAAGCCTCTGTCTTCTTTGTTAGAATTCTTCTCTCTCTCATAAGAGAGGACTATAACCAGATAGACTACTTTTACAGTCTTTATGATTCGATGATCAATCGATTATCACTTGACACCATGATGGAAACTACTGAAGGATTCTATATCACAATGCAAGTTATCAGGTCTGAAGTGATGGGGGGCTTTAGCCTGACCAAGACAAAACTTCAGTTTCCAGATGTGACAATAGCGATGCTCAATGATATTGCAAAATACAGTCTACTGTTTGATGACCACGACAACGCATGGCAATTAGCTGTGACCGCCTATAAGATTGGGGTGGCATACAACAAAGAGGAAGGCGCCTTGAGCTCTTTCAGGATGCTCTACAAGGTATCCTCTTCATCTCACGACCGCTTTAAGCCAGCATTGGAAAAAATCTCAGAGCATGCGCTCAAAGCCTTTGTTAAGAAAGGATGGAATACAAACCTAGTTACACCTATTCTCAACGAAGTTCAAGGTGAATTTCCACGTATCGATAATATGTCGACAAAGGGGCCTGTGCCTTTCAAATCAATACCGGACCAGCTCAAGGGCTGGATGGATGTACTCACTCTTGAAACTATTGAAGGGGAGGAAGTACTTGTAGTGCGCAATGAGAGCTTGCAGGCGAGGGTTGCAATTGCAACGAAGTATCATCCTATGCTACGTTCATTAAAGACAGGTCATAAAGTAGCTTTGACAAAAGGAGAATTTGAAGTCACAAATACAAACACTGATGTAGTCAAGAGTTACTCTATTATCTTGATGATAAATCCAAGCGAGCTTTCAGAGATATCATTTGAAGGTGAGTATGGATTTTCGTGTCTAAAGGTTGCAGTTCCAGAAACAGAAGCATAATCAAGAGAAGGAAAAAGAAGTGGACATCCTCATTGTTGCGATTCTAACAGTAGTGATAGTAGCCTTGGCTATATTCAATTACTATCTAAATCTCGCACCCGGAGCGGATCCTGAAGACTTTCAAATTGGCCCGCCACAGCTCAATATGACATGTGATTGTTCTCTCAATACTTTGATCATTGGTGGCATTCTCGTTCTTGCTCTTAGCGCAGGTTCAGGAATGTTTGAGTCTCGCATAGAACTCTATGTTGTCGGGATAATCGCCTTCTCAGTGATTTCAATTGCAGGAATAATTGGCAGAAGAAAGAGATACAGAGAATGGAAAGAATTTGACAAAGTGATTCGAAGGGCGATTCCAAAGACTCATTTAATGACTCAACATGGAACACCTGTTGACATCATATTCGATGATGATCAAGATGAAGAGGATGATTACGACTACGAGGATATCTAGTTCGTTGAGGGTTCACTAGGCAAGACCTTGTCATCTTTTAGATTTGGAAACTTGATTGCTAATAATTTGGCTTCAGATAATGGATATGCCAAAAATGAGTGGCTTTCGCCAGGTTCAGCAATGACAATGTCTCCAACCTCAAGTTGAATATGAGTTTCATCAACGTGCATTTCTAGTGAACTCAATGCTACGAACACCTCTTCCAACTTATTGTGAATGTGCGGAGATGTTTTTGCTCCAGCTGGAATATTCACTATGATGAATCCGCCATCATCTATCTTCTTTCGAAATCTGATATCAGCAACATACTTCGCGCTGTATCCAGCTCTTGCTATTTCTTCGGCCTCGGAGGCTCTGTATACTTTGACCATATTGATCAATCAAACTCAATTAACACTGAAGATGAATTTTATTCTGTGACCAATAGGTATTAGTTGATTATTGTATATCTAGTAAAACAGAATGTCAATCCAGATACCCAGAGCGAGATTAATTTTCAAGGTCCTAGTGATTGGCAGAGACCTAGCCTTGCAAACCGGTTTTTTGACACAAGTATCTGGTAGAAATGTATCAACACAATTGTTCAACACCCTTGGTGTTAGTCTTGGAATTGCTCGTTATGATGATGAGGAGGATTGCAGTGTTACACTACAGCTCTGGGCGTTAGCTCAGACCGAAAGAGTATCTGGACTCAGTCAGAGTTTTATCAAAGGTCATCAAGCTATTGTTGTTATTGTCAGGCCTGATGAAGTCAGAGAGTTCCCAGAACTTGTTACTAATTTATCACTCAAAATCAGCTCCAATACTATCATAGGTGTTGTAGGTTCATATGATGAAGCAGTACAGGCGTGTGAAGATTTTAGTTCACGTTATCTCGAAGGCCACAAAATTTTGAAAGCAAGTGACACTAGTGACGTGATCAGTCTTCTTGCGCGTAAGATTACAAGTAAGAATAAGAGAAAGACACAATCTCTTACATTCGTCATACTTGATGAATCAATGTGTCCGACATATGTACACCCAATTCAAAGACTTTCTGAAATAGAGTGTACTGATGAAGAGATTAGTGATATTCAAACAATATTGCTAGACCAAGGTTTGAAGATAGCAGGTGATACTTGTACTATTCAAATAAAAGAAGGCAAGGCAAGTATTTCTCTCAAGACGGGAGCAGTCAATCTGGAACCGGATATTTGTAAATTTTGTATTCATCAATGCAAACGTCAAGCAAATGTCTGTATTATCGCGATAGACTCTGGATGGTCTTCTCAGGGTATCAGTCAGAAAGCTCTATTGATAGCAGCTAAAGCTATGGCTGTTGCTGAACGAAGACTTCCACAGCATGTAGAATCGCAAATATTACGGGCTAGTATATGCAATAAGTTTGAGTTGAGTCCTGAACTTGAGAAAAAAGGTATTCTCGCAGACCTACTTACTGCACATTCCCGAAAATCCATACCTGGAAGGTCACTTCTTGAGGTAGCAGAAAAAAGGGTGAGAGATGGCAAGCTTCCTCGCGGAGCATATCAAATTTTGAAAAGTAGACTAGTAACAGTAGAGAGATCAATTAGCGACTAGAGGAGAAGAATGATGACCTACAGGATTATTTCTATCATAGGAGGTTCTGATTCAAATCATGATGTCCTTGAGCTCGCCGAACAAACTGGGGCAGAAATAGCCAAACGAGGAATAGCTCTTGCATGCGGAGGTCTTGGAGGAGTAATGGAAGCTGCTTGTCGGGGAGCCAAGAAATTTAATGGGCTCACGATTGGGATCCTTCCTACTGAAGTGAAAGAGCACGCCAATGAATATGTCGATATCGTGATTCCAACAGGACTTGGCTATGCACGCAACTTTCTTGTTGCGAAAGCAGGAGACGCAGTTATAGCCCTTGATGGCTCTGCAGGAACTCTAAGTGAGATTGCAATCGCATGGTTCTCGGATAGACCAATCGTGGCACTTGCAAAATCCGGAGGATGGGCTCAAAAGCTTGCTGGAACACAGATCGATGGACGGCGAAATGATGTCGTGTATTCTGCAGAAACTCCTAGGGAAGCAGTACAAATGGTCTTTGATGCACTTAATTGGAAATAGGTGTATAGTGAATGGATGCGCTTGTTCAGTCGATCCTCAATGGTAAACAAAATTTCACAAAAGAAGAAATCTGGCACCTTACCGGCTTAACTCTTGATCAGTATAGAACAAGCCCAAACGTTATGACAGTTCCTTCTCAAAACATGATCTTCGTCGGAGACCTGCATGGAGAATTGCAGAGTGCACTATCAGTTCAACGATACATGGAGAAATACAATAATCACTACTTCATCTTTCTTGGAGACTATGCAGACCGCGGTCCTGAACAGGTTGAAAC
>JAEORN010000018.1 GCA_016840825.1 Candidatus Thorarchaeota archaeon
GTTCCATCCAAGAGTGCTAGGTGGATTCCTGGTCGTCATAGGCTTTTTCGATATTCTAATGATTCTCAATAAGAAATGGGAATGGGATCACATCAAAGTGGCCTACATGGCTCTATTTGCCTTCATCGTTCCTATGATTATTGGACAAATACTTTCATTGGTTCTCTTATCACCGACTGCTGCCTTCATCAATGAAATGATGCTTGAGATACCCCTAGAAGCCGTACTACTGATCCTTGGAATCATCGGATATCTAAAACAGAGGTGAGGACGAAAGGGAGGGGGGCCCTTCTTCCGGAATGATCAGAGAATGGAGAGCATTCGTGCAGGTCTTTCATTCCCTGCTATCAATTAGAATCTAACCGAATCTCATCCTCTAGGAACTTCGATAGATCCCTGTGTGCCTGCCTCAAGAATCTTGTATCGTCCTTGAAGTCATCAATCTGTCCAATGATTTCCTTAACCTTTGATATGAGAAATGAAGTATCCTCCCTATCCCGGTCCGATTGCTTCTCAGACTGAAGCAAGGTCAAAATCTCTTGAAATCTCGGAATACACGCGAAGATGTAATTATCAGCATTCAAAATGAGAGAGAGTATGCTTAATGAAATCGATTTCAGATAGTAGATTCTCGGTTTTCGATACTCTCTTGGTAGAACGCTGATATATTCCCTTTTGAGTTCTTGATGTAGAAAACGAGAAACCGTACTGCGCGAGAAACCAGAGATATCCATCAAGGTTTGTTGATCGACGCTTCGGTGAGTGTAGAATATGCTCAGTAATCTACTCCTTATGGGATCATTCCTGAAATGAGTCAAAATACTCACAAGGTCCTCCTCAACTCTTCGAGTGTCAAATGGATAGACTATCATCTCTCTGAGAGGAATTACACCAGAAACATCCTCCTGAAAGAAAGGATATTTCTCCTTTCGATTGATTTGCCTCCTCTGAGCCTCGATGTAATTTCGAAGACCATTGAGTCGCAGGTGTAAGAACTCTGTTTCAATTGGATACTTGCCTTGTAGTTCTTGAAGTTCTGTCTGCTTTTCTACTATGTATGAATCAAGTCGTTCCAGATCTTTAAGGATCTGAATCGGAGGGGTGTAGTCAAATTTCACTCTTTCTGGTCTTATCCTGTAGAGATTCTTGTGCGTCTTTGGAATCATCGCCCGGCTTATGATGTCAGCTTGGATAAATGACTGCAGTATTGCTGAAATGGAACCTAGTGAGAATCCTGTTAGATGTCTGAGCTGTTCCTGGCTTAAGGCGTCATAGATCTTGAGATACGCAAAAACCTCTGTCGCTCTTGGATTTAGATTGACCATTTTTCCAACAGTCTTATAGAACGTGACTATCTCTCGCTCAATTTTCTTTGAATGCTTTGATCGTAATCGAACTTCATTCATTGGTTCCATCCTTTCTTCAGTATCTTCCGATTTATCAATCAAGCTCTTGCTATGATAGCAAGGTATATTTTCCAATTTATGAAATTTAGAAAATATAAACATACTTAATTGAGGTGACTTTGGAGTGTCGAATCTAGGGATTTTCAGTCGAAAGACTGTACTTGTAGGATTTCTCGTGCTTCTCTTTCTGGGTGCATTTTCGCATGCAGTCGCCACTGCGGAGGTGGATCCAAGTGATTTGATTGATTTCTCAACATTCTTGGGTGGCACGGGTGACGAGCGAATCGAGGAAACATCGTATACCTTTGGGAGCACAGTCGTCGATTCAAAGGGCAACATCATCGTGGTCGGTCGAACAACCTCCACAGATTTTCCATTGAAAGATGCCTTTCAAGACCACATTAATGGTTATAGTGACGGCACCGTTTCGAAATATAGTTCCAATGGCTCGCTATTATTTTCAACATACTTGGGCGGATCAGCTCAGGAATTGATAATAGATGTGGCAATTGATTCAGATGATAACATCATAGTAGCAGGCATCACAGGTTCTTCAGACTTCCCATTGATGAATCCCTTTCAGTCGAATTTCACAGGGGGAAATGAAGGAGATGCTGATTGTTTCATCACTAAGTTTTCAGAAGACGGTCAGTCTCTTCTCTTCTCTACATTCTTTGGTGGAACTGCAAGCGACTGGTGCTATACGATGAATGTTGATTCAAATGACCGTATAGCCATCTCCGGCACAACTGAATCAACTGATTTTCCATTGCAAAATCCACATCAGGAAAATAATTCCGGCTTGCTCGATGTGTTCCTAACTTTATTTGAAGCAGACGGGCAATCTCTGCTGTTTTCAACTTATCTAGGTACTACAGGAATCGATCATGGACGACGTGTTGCGTTCGATTCACAAGGCGATCTTGTATTAGCAGGAATGGCTGCAGCTGGAGAACTGGCAACAGAGGGAGTCTATCAGGAAGAGCATGCAGGAGGGGCGTCGGATGCGTTCATTGCCAAATTCAGGACAAATGGCACTCTTGTGTATCTCACTTTCTTGGGAGGCGCCCTTGAGGAATGGGGATGTGACCTTGCAGTAGATAGTGAGGACAATATTGTAATCACCGGCTTTACAACGTCACACAATTTTCCAACAATGAATGCCTACCAGGATGAATGGACTGGCGAAGTAGATGCTTTCATCACCAAGATGACTCCAGACGGACAAAGTATCATCTTCAGTAGTTATCTAGGTGGTTCGTCATCTGACTATGGCAATGCTATTACAACAGATTCTCATGACCGGATCATTATAGTAGGGCAAACCGACTCAGCTGATTTTCCGACGACTATTCCGATCCATGCGATTGAATCATACTATAACAACGTGTCATTGACAGTGTTCAATCAGGATGGTTCGCTCCTCTTCTCGATGATGTTTGGAGGAGAACATAATGATATTGGCATCGGAGTCGCTTGGTATTCGGATGATAGCTTCATTATAGTTGGTCACACTGGATCTGATAGCTTCCCGGTCTACAACGCCTATCAAGAAACATCTGGTGGCGATTACGACATGTTTGTCATGAAGGTAGACTTGCAGGGTCTGATAGATGTTCCACAAAATGGGTTCACATTTGGCCTCGTTGAAGGCAGCATTGTAGTTGGGGTAATAGCTGTTCTGGCAATCCTCATCTTTGTTCGAAAAAGAACATGATGGGCATTCTTGCAATGTCGTCAAGGACCATCGGAAAATCACTACTGCAGCATGTAGTCCGTATTCTGACGAATGATTTTTGTTTAAGTAGAACATGAAGTTGTAGCGGTGATTACTTCGACGGATTATATCCAGAGAATCAAGGATGACTTCAAGGACAAGCACATCTTTCCGACTTGGAACATTTTGAGTAGGCGGATGAATCCTGATGAATCCCGCACGCTTGTGCATCCAAGCATGATGACAAAGGAGCAGATTTGTGATCTGATACCTAAGAGATATGATGTAGACGAGATTTTGAGTCTACTCCCTGCAAAACAGAAGGAGATTGCAAGTCATATAGATATCTCTCTATTACCCAGAGACCGACCGCCAGGGCTCTTGGGACAGGCTGCACTGTTTGAGGTGCTAAGAGATAAGGGGTACGATTTCAAGCATTATGTTGATGGTTTCTATAGGAATTGGGACTATGGTGGCCCCAAGGCAAATGCTCTGATATTCTTACTTGGCTACATCTATTATATTCGGAGATTCTTTGGCGCTCCTGAACTTGACCTTGTGGAGTTTGTTCTTAGACCACAGAAACTACACCAACTTGCCCTCACATGGGATGAGAACTGGGTCGTTCGTATCTTCATGAACAGCACTATTCACATTCCAAACAATCTAACTAACAAACACATTCATCAAATAGTTGGCAAGCTAGTAAGTCTTCAAGACGGGAGGGGTATGACTGTACATCGTGCCATGAAATGGACTGGTGCATCTCGTGCTGAAGTATCACATCTGTTGGATATCATAAGGTCCTCGTGGGTTGAGCATCGATATCGAATAGTATCCAAGAACACTGGCACCGTGAAGGTACTGAAGAAGAGCAAGGCCTCAAACACAACCATGCCCTCATTTCACTCATCTTGTACATCATTCCTTGATAATGAAGACTATTTCATATCGATGAATGATATGTTTAGAGAGGACATTAAGGGTAATTTCCTCGAGTTTGAGGCATGGAACACAAATATTGAGCGCTACGATCCAAAAGACGATAATTGGAAGCTGAGTCCTTCAGTCTATTCTGCCAAGACGGTTGAGGATATCTATGCCTTACTCAAGACTGGCGATCATCACGTTCCTGCTAACAATATCCCTCCCACAAGACGCGACCTCCTTTTCATTGCTCTCCTAACAGGAATGGAAACATCGCATCACCCGGGAAAGAAAAGCGAGATCCTTAGGTGGTTCACTAAGGGATATGGAATCCCGAAAGAAGAAGTCGAACCGGGGATTAGGAACGTGTTGCGGAAGAACATGGTTAGAAATCAGTACACACATTATGGTATTGCAGGAAAGGATCGGGAATACTTCATTGTGCTGTTCAATGAAAAGAATAGCAATACAATTCCCTTCATAGGTGAGGTCATCCCCAATCTCATGTGGTTCTGGTTGCAGACCAGTGCTGAGATGGACTACGGACTTATCTTTTCATCTCACCCCACATACCTGTCACCCAAGTTGAGAAGTCTGATAGAGTCATCCATGCAAGAACACAATGTCAATGGAGAGATTCTTCTAATTCACTCCTGGGCATATGGACAACCAGGGAGCATCTTGCAGTTGGTGCTGGACGAATAGGTACAATTGCGCCTGAAGATGCGCATACTAGATACCTTCAGAACCCTAATAGAACCGAAAAAGACATTTAAAGACTATGTTTTTATATATAATCAATAAAAGGAGGTATCATAAAGCCCTTTTTCCAAAAATACACTGTAATGGCAGAACTACATCAGAGGAGAAATTAGTTATTCTAGTTGAACATGCCTTATACCACCAGTATGTTCGATTTACATATTGGTTAGGAGATGATTTGAAGAAATGACTGAAATAAAAAACATCACGAAGATTTCTCTTCTGATATACGCAATTGTGTGTCTGCTATACGGTTTTCTTGGCATCTTCTTTCCTAGTATGATGGAAGCGATGCTTGGTCCGATGGATCCTTTCCAACCAAGGCTGTTTGGTGGCGTCTTGCTTGTGATTGCTGTCTATGCATTCCTGATAATTTTCAAGAAGGACTGGGAGTGGGAACATGTCAAATTTGGGGTTTTGATTCTATACTCATTGCTTGTGAGTACAATTGTCATGGAGGCTTCGGTGACTGCTCTGCTGTTTTCGACTCTCTCTGCTACAGCGATTAGTATGCATGTCCTTGATCTGATCATTATGCCCGTGCTTCTAATACTTGGAATCTACTCATATATGAAGCAAGGTTGATAGTCTAAGAATAGACACTGAGGAGAGGAGTCATAAGATCCTCTCCACTAATCTTTTTTATTGTTGTTTCTTTTGGAACCATTCAGGTCAAATCTTTAGGTTCATATTTCCATAGGAAAGTATCTACTATTGTGAATCAGCAATGCAATTGCGGTGATACATGTGAGTACATCAAGGCGTCGATTTGCGACAATAGATGAATACATAGCCGCGTTCTCACCAGATATTCAGGAGATGCTGGAGAACATAAGAACAGCAATCAGAGAATCCGCGCCTGAGGCTGAAGAAGCAATTGCCTATGGTATACCTACTTTCAGACTCCATGGAAACCTTGTACACTTTGCGGCGTTCAAACATCACATTAGTTTCTTCCCCGGTGGACCCTCAGCAATCCAGGCTTTCAAGAACGAGTTATCGCAATACAAACAGTCGAAGGGCACAGTACAATTCCCTCTAGGCGAACCAGTGCCACTTGAGCTAGTAAAGAAAATGGTGAAGTTGAGAGTGAGGGAGAATGAAGCTAGGATCTAGAATTCTTAACAATTAATATCAGGAATATCAGCTGAGCTGCATTGTCCTTTACTTTGTGATCCTCTTGCGTCTTCTTTTGATACCTTTTAATTGCTGAAGTTCATTAGGCTCGTAATCCTGAACGTCGGCCATTGATGGAGATCGAAGCTGCAAACTCAAGTACACTGCCAAGGTAAAACTCAAGATTGCTAGAAGCGGAACTAAATAGATCAGACTCCCCCATATACTAGTGTATGAGTGAACCTGATTGGAAAAAGCACTGCTCGGATTGGAGTATGTGCTAAGGACTGTGTCCAGAACTCCTATTGATGGCACTATCGCAGATAATCCAAAGAGATTCAATAAAATGGCCATACGCCAAGATTTCTTGTTATCCGTATAGAATCCGTAGAACAATATAAACGCAATCGCACTCATCGAAAGCGGCAATATTGTAACCATGAAAAGTGCACTGAGTGCGGTGTCACCACCGCCAGCATACCAATAGGCACCGTCACTAGAGAAGAGTATAGTATCCGCAATATCTGAAGCATATGACGATACCCCTCCAATAATTAGATAGAGAGTAGCTATAGTCAATTGAAGAGATGCGGCCTTTGTCTGTACGCTTAGTGAAAATATGGATGCCCAAGGTCTTGGATACCATTTTCCAGATGCCTCAATCAGAGTAGGCGGCATCTGGCAGACTCTTGATCTGTTATACTTTACTTGTTCCATTAACATATCTCCCAATTCCTTTTGATTGCTGAAGCTCATTCGACTTGCTATCCTGAACGGAGGTCATTGATCGAGGTCCAGAGCTAAAACCTAAGTATATAATCATAGTAAAAATCAGGATTATTGAGAGCGGAACTAGCCAGAATAGAATACCCCATATACTAACATATGAGTTAACCCGCTGGAACCACCCGCCCCCGTTATTCAAATAGGAGTATGTGTAAGAGACTTGCTCCAGAACTTGTATTGTTGGTACTAACGTAATCAATCCAATGAGATTCAAGAAAACAGCCATAGGCAATGATTTCTTGCTATCGATTAGAAATCCGTAGGAAAACATCAAAGCAACTACACACATCACAAGCGGTAATATTGTTACTACAGCAAACGTAGTGAGTTCTGTGGCCCAGCGACAAAACATCCAATAGGTACCATCATCAGCGTAGAGTATAATATGCATGATTCTAATCGCATATGATGATACTACTCCAATGAGTAGATACAGAACAGCTATGGTAAATTGAAGAGATGCAGCCTTTGTCTGTACACTTAGTGACATTATCGATGCCCAAGGTTTCTGATACCACTTTCCAGATGCCTTAATTAGAGCCGGAGGCACCTGGCAGACTCCTGATTTGTCATACTTTACTTGTTCCATTAACATCATCTCCCAACTCCTTTTGATTGCTGAAGCTCATTCGACTTGCTATCCTGAAGGGAAATCATTGATCGAGGTCCAGGGCCAAAACTCAAGTATATAATCATAGTAAAATACAAAATTACTAAGAGCGGAACCACCCAGAGTAGAATGCTCCATATATTAGAATTAGCCATTATTATCTGGTAATAATATTCTGCACCTGAAGGTCCATCTGACAATATTTGAAAGACGTTACCCAGAACTTGTGTGAAAGGTAGTACCGTCAATAATCCAATGGTATTCACTGAAATCGCCATGCGCCATGATATCTTATTATTCATCCAAAATCCATAGAACAATATCAAGGCAATAGCACCCATCAATAGCGGCAAAATTGTAGCTAAGAAAAACGTAATGAATCTAGTGTCAATGTAATAGGACCACCACCAAAAACCACCAAAAACACCACCCATTTCATCGAAGAGCATAGAATTCATGAAATCAGTAATATATACTGATGCTCCTCCAAAGAGTAGCAACATAGCAGCTATACTAAATTGAAGAGATGCTACTTTTGTCTGCACACTTAGTGATGCTATAGCTGTCCAAGGTTTCTGATACCATTTTCCAGATGCCTCAATCAGGGTAGGAGGTATCTGGCAAACTCTTGACTTATTCTTCCCTATGTTTCCCATTTGAGTCGTCTCCTGATAGTATTAAACAAAAA
>JAEORN010000124.1 GCA_016840825.1 Candidatus Thorarchaeota archaeon
AATGATATCTAAAAGTTCTAACAACACATCATGATACATGAATTCACGGATAGCCAGTTCCTGTTCAAGTTGTGAACGAAGCTTGAGAGGAGAGCTCCCCTCTATCTTGATAACGACATTCCGAACTGGATAGTCGTACTCATCGTCCTTTGCAGTCCCTTCCAGATGCATTTCTGTTCGATGCACCGATGGAATCTCTTGGTAGATCCAATCAACAATTTGTCCTGCGATATATACAACATCTGAGAACAGCTTTTGTCCAATATAGGATACATCATCATCCGAGGAAATCTCATTCTCGACATCGATACGCCGAGCCATCTCCCTGAGAATGGACTCAGCATCATCTGATCGCAGAACAGTCTTCCCCTCGACCTTCAACGCGAACTGTGGTACCTTTGTCATATAGACTCGTCTGACTTGCATAATTTAAGGTCCGAATTATTTGGTCTTCAGTAGGCAAATTTTTGAATGACCCATGTTCAAGAACACACCTCACTATGTGAGTGAGTTGCTAAGGATGGTGGAAGATAGTGACATTGCCTTTCAAGACTCTTGATGATATAGAATACCAAGGAAAACGTGTGCTTATCCGTGTTGATATGAATTGCTCTATTGATCCCGATACAAAGAAGATTACCGACGATTCTAGGATAGTAGCTACAATTCCGACCCTGAAAGACCTTTCAACGAGTAAAGTAGTATTGATGGCTCATCAAGGAAGACCAGGAAGTGATGACTTCATCTCTCTTGAACAGCATACAGAGATTCTCAATAGACTGGGATTCAAAGCAGATTTCGTAGATGATATATTTGGAGAGAAGGCAAAAGAAGCTATCAAGAAAGTAGAAGTCGGAGAGATTCTGGTCCTACAGAATGTCAGGATGTTCGATGGAGAAAACAAGACTGGAACCATTGAGGAGGTAGCACAGAAAGCAATCGTCCAAGAGCTCTATCCATTGTTCGATTTCTTTGTTAACGATGCATTTGGAGCTGCACATCGATCTCAGGCATCAATTGTTGGTTTCACGACAGTATTGCCTTCCGTAGCAGGAAGAGTCATGGAAAAAGAGATTCGAGTTCTTAGCAAGGTGGCAGCAAAGGACATTCATCCTTGGAATCTCGTTCTTGGTGGGAGTAAGGTTCCCGACAAGGTGAAGATTATCGAACAGCTTCTGGGAATCGGACGTGCTGATAATGTGCTGCTTGGAGGTTTGATTGGGAATCTGTTCCTCGTTGCGAAGGGGGTCATCCCAGAAGAGTATGGTAAGGTCATCAAAGAGTACGATGAGGTTATTGAGATTGCGAACGCACTTCTTAGCAAATACTCTGACACGATTATCCTTCCTGAAGATGCAGCAATAGACAAGAATGGAAAACGAGTTGAGTGCGAGCTTGATGAGATCGAGGGTTATCCATTCTTCGACATCGGTCCAAGAACTGCGGACAAATATGTCAAGATAATAAGGGACTCAAAAGTTGTGTTTGCTAATGGACCCATGGGATTCTTTGAGAAAAAGGACTTCACCCACGGTACGGTCAAGATACTGGAGGCTATGGCTGAATCTGATAGTATAACCGTCGTGGGCGGTGGACATCTTGGGGCTATGGCTGAACAGATGAACCTCTTGGAAAAGATCACACACATCTCTACTGGCGGAGGAGCTACCATGAAGTTCCTAACAGGAGAGCAGCTCGTGCTTGTTGATGCATTGGAAGCAGCTGCAAAAAGGATGGATGCTTGATGCAGACACTTGAAGCTATCATATATTGGACACCTATCATCTATATACTTCTAATCAATCTCATAGCTTTCATTGCAATGTGGTGGGATAAATGGAAAGCTTCGAAGCAAGAGTGGCGAGTGGCTGAAGCAACATTACATGTGATCGGTTTTATGGGAGGAGCTGTTGGTATCTTTGCTGGAATGTATCGATTCCGACACAAGACCCAAAAGAGATCCTTCCAAGCATTTGCAGTCGTTGGGTTAATTGTATCTCTAATCATCTACTGGTTTGTTGCTCAGATATACATTTGATTGTATTACAATTGATACATCTTTATGCTCAAAGAAGAAGTTGGAGCCCCGGCCGAGATTTGAACTCGGGGTCTCCTGATATCTTGATCGAGAGACAGTAGTCATCTGACATACAAGTCAGGCGCCTTAGACCACTTAGCTACCGAGGCTTGGAGGCTGGAACACACTGAATTGATTATAGAGTTTTCGTAGTAGTACCAAAGTAAGAGGACAGGGACCTGACATCTACGCAGCAATAAATGCTATAC
The DNA here is from genome assembly GCA_016840825.1 of Candidatus Thorarchaeota archaeon. Next base: position 2,287 of record JAEORN010000124.1, read on the forward strand.
ATAGACTTCTTGAGCTGGAAGTGTCGAGTCCTTTGTCTTTTCCTTCCATGGATTTGTAAGTGCCAATGTAGCTAGAATTGATCCAATAACAGTCAATGTATCAGCGATGAAGCTAAGTCCAATTGCCATTAGAGATACCTTAGTCATCTGACTAATAAAAACGCAAGCTAGTCCCAAAAGGATCAAATCGCTGCGCACCTCCTTGAGTCGACCAGTCTTCCAAGTTATAGCGAATGTTATCATAAGTCCACACAGAACAAAAAGAAGAATTGGCATGACCAGAATCATAATTGTTGATACGGACTGTCCAAAAAGTGTAACTACAATCCAGTACCCTATTGATACAGCCATAATATACCTGAAGTATCTCTGATATCTAGAGAACCAAATATCCAAGATAACAGCAACGAATGGGAACATTGTACCAGCGATTACAAAAGTCCTGATTTTGAAGAGTTCCAAGGTATCAGGAAGAAAGCCAATATTCATGGAAGAGAGAATAAAGAAATTCAGTCCTTGCAAGACAAATGAAACTCCAAAAACCAGTGGCAGGTCAGTCAACATTCGTGTATTTTGATTCTTCCAAAGACTGACAAGATATAGTCCACCAATTATCGCAATTATTCCTGCAATAACTCCAGACAAGAAAGAAATCTCAAGTGTGGTAAGTTGCATAATCATATCTCTCCGTTTTTGATTCTACTAGATTATTGTCTATCAAAATTCAATCATCATCTAGTAATTTAAAGTCAGAAAAAAGAGAACGAAGAAAGAGCGCCGTTCCGAATCGCACTCTTTCTTGGGATATTAGTACTACTTATCGTGGTATACATTATCAATAATAACAGCATATGCCAAGAGCATAAGTCTCGGTGCATCAGGATCTAGAACCCGAATTACATATCTATCCTTGAAACTGAAAGCCTTCGCGAACACATCTCTCCATTTGTCGCCTTTCTTAATCGAAGCATATTCCCTCTTTTTATCATCTGGGTCAGTGATGGTGAAATTCCACTTCATTACGCCACCTTGAGCCTTGAATACCATCCTGTCATCAGCGTCGTACATGTCGATCGAACCACGAATGGCAATCATAGGTCTCTTTCCTCTGCCAATCAATTCGCCATCAGGTGTCTTCACATCATAGATTGGACGAGCACTTACAAGCTTCTTGTTGATGATACAAAGTGGTGTTCCATCAGCATCTTCAAGTAGAATCTCAGCGCGCATCGAGATAAGTTTCCTTTTCATAGCTCCGATCTTGTCACCCTGAGGAGTGTAGATATCTCCACCACCAAATTTCCATGATTTCTCATGCATCACATAATACTCATTGGTCGGATCCAATAGACTCATCAATTCTCACCTTGTAGTACGGTATAGATAATATGATTTAAGCAATCCTTGCGTGTAAAGAATGGGTTTTCTCTAAGAGAACACGTTTAAGAGGCGTTGTGCCCATTATGTCTTGAAATAAATAGCTGAAGGTGTTAGCCACAGCACACATTCGTGTGTAATACAAACTCCTAATGCCTACGAGAAAGCTAAAATAGCGTAGACTGGACTGAACCTATATACCAAGGAGACATACTAGTAGGTGAATAAAAGTGCAAAGCCCTTATACTGACTTCGTCCAAATAATTGAAGATATATTTAGACCAATCCAAGACTTTTTCCTTCCTTTAGGTATACCTTTTGGATGGATGGCTTGGTTTGTCATTACATTAACTACACCCTTGGTAGTCGCTATTATTGTACTGGCATCTCGAGGTCGACGAGCAAAAGGCGGCAGTGCAAATGTGAATGAGGCCATTCAGAAGGTCATTGCATCTACTGGCGATGTTTCTGGTGGGATGGCAGGAGCCAAGAAGCTAAAGTATCTCAAGAGCCCTGGAGATGCTCTTGTCTTCCTCAGAGTCGAGGAGAATGCCATCCAACAAGCAATCTCAGCTATTGATTACTATGCCCAACAGGGTGATATCGACGAAACTATCAAAGAGAAGCTCATTGCAACCTACCAAGTCAGGCTCGAGTCAGTTCGAGCTGCGATAGGCAAGGATGAAGAGCTGAAGGAGATCGTCGAGGTGGACACCGCTGTTGATAGGGCTCGTTCTGATTATCTTAGAAAGTTAGCTGCTATGTCAGGTACCGAAGTAGAGGTCGACACAGAAGGTGCTGGCCCAAGTAGCGTCGGTTTGCCTAGTGCAACTACTACCGGACCCGCAACTACCCAGGCGACTATCACTCCCTCTACTGGACCCCCAGATGGCACAGTTCCAAGTGGCGGTCCCCCAGGTGGCGGCCCACCCGGAGGTGGTCCCCCAGGCGGTGGACCTCCCGGAGGCGGCCCGCCAGGTGGTGGCCCACCTGGAGGGGGAGTTCCTAGCGGTGGTCCTCCTGGAGGCGGCCCACCCGGAGGAAGTATGCCAAGTAGCGGACCTCCTGGAGGAGCCCCAACTGGTGGTCCACCAGGCGGAGCGGCACCAGGTGGCGGACCCCCTGGAGGAGCAGCTCCTGGTGGTGCACCCACAGGCGGAGCTCCAGCTAGCACCCCAGCTGCTGGTGGCAAAAGCTCACTTCAATCAGAGATGCTCGCAGAGATGGAGCGTCTTAAGGCACTTATGAGCGGGGACTAGGCAGGTCCCCTTTCCTCTTCTTTTCTTGCGAATATCTAAAATCCTTTCAAACTATCATATCATCAGTGGAAATCAGGCTATGAGATAGTTTCGATCTGATTTTCGGACATACCGAGGAAAACAATGATGGCACATAATACAACGACAGGTTCACATAGTCCTCCACAGGCTGGAACATACCGTGTGAAGTTCAACCGTGAGAATTTCCTGAGATTCCTAGAGATTGCTGATCCAAAGCTGATATACCATGTGGGAAGGATGTATTTCTTTGCCTATGATGGCTTTACGATGTATTCTCTTGAATGCAATGCAGAGGACTTCTTCCATTACAAGGTCATTGAGGCTATAGAATTCTCCAATACTGCTTGGCATGAAGGCATACTCTGGGGATAAATACCAGCTGTATGCAAAAGTGATATCCAGAATCGCACAACTCTTTCCTTTCGGAGTTAATAAGCAAAGGAACATACTCACTAGTATGACCGTGAAGAAGTGGCGTTACATTGGTGGACACCTCTATAGGCTAGCAGAGGTGTTCTTTAGTGGTCATGACGCCGTACTTCTTGCAAGGACTATGAAAGAAACCCGTTGTGTTGTTATTTCAAAGACGCCTGATAATAGATGGGCTGTCTACTGGAGAGCGAGAGCGACAATCCCCACACGAGATGAATTGCCCTATACCACTGTATAAGACCTCCCACCCCACACCAGATTTTTCCCGCCTCGCTCTCCTTGGAAAGGATTTTTGAGCAAGTCGGGTTCTCTTGGCATATCATCTCTGTGAGACCTGTCATCATGTCGAACGCAAAACTCAATGCAGCCAGGAGCGTCATCCCGCTAATTCCCAAGAGTGGAGCCATCGGTCTGGGCAGTGGATCCACCGTCGCTATCTTCGCTAAGGAGCTTGGGCGGCAAATCGCTGAGGGGGAGGTGGATGTCAGTGTGGTACCGAGTTCCTATCAGGCATATCAGCTGGCTGTAGAGTACAAGATTCCTCTGACCAACCTTGACATTAATCCATCATTGCTTATGGCGGTGGATGGCGCGGATGAGGTGGACAAGGACCTGAATCTCACCAAGGGTGGGGGTGGAGCACTCTTTCAAGAGAAGGTGGTTGCCTCAGCCTCGGACAGACTCATCATCATTGTAGACGAATCGAAG
>JAEORN010000125.1 GCA_016840825.1 Candidatus Thorarchaeota archaeon
AAAAGAGTATCAAGATATTCTAAACGCAAGCGAACTGCTCTTCTTACCACCATTTCAAATGTGCATGGCTCATGTGTTCTTAGGCCAAGGCTTGAGTTGCTCTGAAGTTATAGAAAAGGTAAATGTCGAGCTTGAACCTCTAGGGATTACCTTAAAGTGTAAATCATGAAATCCCAAGCGATTATATACTAGGGCGTATCTTGTGTTGTATTCTTGTAATAGGAGAACGGATAGATGTCAAGTGCTTGGGAAAGACTAGCAACGGTTCTGGACAAGATCCCAAACAGCTATACTCATGTTGACGATGATAGTCATATTGCTCTGTTGAAATGGATTTTCACAGAGGAAGAAGCTGAACTCGCAAGCAAGATGAAGCTTCGAGGAGAAACCGCTGAAGAGATGGGAGAGCGATTAGAGGAAACTCCGTCATATCTTACACCTCTCTTAGAAACCATGGCAAAGAAAGGACAGATTAGAGTATGGAATTCTAGCACAGGAAGACGTTATTGTCTGATACCATTCGCTGTTGGAATATGGGAAGAACAAGTAGGACGCATGGACAAGGATTTTGCCCAATTGACTGAAGACTATTTTAGAAAGGGGAAAGGAGCAGGGTTATTCGATTCAGAACCAGCAATCATGAAGGTAATTCCAATTAATAGAACCATCAATACGGAACTGGAGATAAAACCGTATCAAGTGGCTGAGAATCTAATCAACGACTCGAAATCATGGGGGGTTAGGGAATGTATCTGCAAGAAACAGCAGAATCTATTGGGAAATCACTGTGACTATCCAGAAACTGTTTGTATAGTTCTAGGAAAGAAAGAAGATGCACTTGATGAGGATGAGCTAACCATCAAGCTCACTAGAGAAGAGGCGCTTGAGAAACTAAGAGAGGCTGAGGATGCAGGATTGGTTCATTGCACAATGAATATACAAAGTGGTCATTTTTACATCTGTAATTGTTGCACTTGTTGTTGTCAAGTGCTTAGAGGTGTATCAGAAGCTGGTCAGCCATATGCCTATGTAAAATCTGATTACATAATATCGGTCGATGAGGATCTGTGTAGTGGATGTGAAACTTGTGTCGAAAGATGCCAATTCGATGCTCTTTCGGTACCAGATGATATCGTTACCATAGATAGTAACCGATGTATCGGCTGTGGAGTGTGTGCAGTGACATGCCCAGAAGAAGCGCTTTCGTTAATTGATAGACCAGGTGAAAGAAGAGATCCGCCAGAGAAGATCATGGACTGGATGACTGAGAAGGCGATGTCAAGAGGAGTGGATCCCTCAGAGCTTCTATGAAATTCGCGCCTACGATTCACGAGGTGCATATCTAGATAAGATAGACACAATAGAATATACAGTGTTAGTTGGTGCGAGATATGGATGCTGATGAGCTACTTACGAAGTATGGTTCGAGAATTGATCGGCTATACGATACAGTAGCATCAGTAGATGTTTTTGAAAGGCAATTCGGAGCGGAGCTGACTTCTTGGGAGCTACAACTTCAGGCACAATTTCAGGAGAGGAAAGGAGGAAAGAAACTTCACTATAGAGGATTCATTCACTATACCAACGATCCGTCAGTTATTCTACTCAGCCCTAGTCCTTGGATTATAGATGGGATTTTCGTCTACTTTTCCAATTCAAAGGACATTCCCTCAGATGGTGCATTCATCGAGGTTGGAGGAAGATCGATTGTCATTCCTCGAATCCTAGAGAGGTCTCAAGAACTCGTTCGAGCAATTAGCGCAGATGACATCGTGATTGGTTCCCAAGATCTTACTTCACAGGTCGCAGCACCTCCAAGATTGAGAGATCTTAGCTCTATGCTATTCGAGAATGTGGGAATGGCGAATGCAAGCAAGAGAGTCTTCAGCCAACTATATGTTTCAAGTCCACCAACGCTTGAGTCAATAGGCGGCCTTACTGCAGGGATTCAGGCAATAGCATCGGAAAGGCAGGTGAAAAAGCTCTTCAAATTCATGAGAGATGTTCTTCCACCCTCAATGCGATCGGCAAAGTGGAGTAGGAGAAATGTACAAGGAGTTTCTGTGGATACACCCAAACTCTGGCGTATGGAAGCAGGGCAAATCAGCCTAAAACGAATCGAAACCCTCTGCATTAAGCGAAAAGATCCTTCCGGTTTCAGAGAGGTATCTCTTGCAGCTCTAACTGAAGCCTCAACAGGTATGTTACCTGATGTCCCAATAGCCCTTGCTACTGAGGACTTTTGGGTAGAAAGTGGAAATGCAAGAAGTTATCGTTTGCCTATAATTAAGGCAGCTATCACATATCAGCTAATTACTCCGGAGATCAGCAAACGAAGCCTTGAATCAGGAATGGCCTACATTGAAGAACGCTTAGAAATTATGAGAGAGAGCTTTGGATTAAATGATGAATCGTTAGCACGAGGGAGAATCCTTGATGCGGATGTAATGGGAAAGCCTCTCAGTGCTGTTAAATTAGCACGGGCTTCTGCAAGAGCAGCTTGGGAAACAAAATTAGCTTCGAAAGACATCAAGAAAGCATGGAACGATATTCTTGAGCCAGCTCTCAAGGAGTATATCGAAATCGCAGAAATCAAAGGTGACGCTGCATCCAAATGGGGTAAAGAAACCCGCTTGGATAGCTACAATACAAAGGTTCTCCGTGCCCTTCAAAAGCTAGATTCAGGAAGGAAGGGCAGCCCCGGTCCCACGCTTGATGAGATCGCTCAGGAAGCTGGAGTTGAGAAGCACGAGACTGCCCAAACTCTCCATCAAATGAAGGATGATGGAATTGTGTATGAACCAAGATTGGGTCATTACAGGCTTGTCTAAAGTCTATTCGAATGCTGCCCAGAATTCGTCAGGTTCCTGACCTTCTTCAATGAGTTCTATCTCTTGTACTCCGACTCTCTCAGCGTCATATCGTCTGGCAATCATAGTACCATCGAATTTCTCTCTGGCACTTGCATCCTGGCCACGCCAGACAAAGATATCTTCCCAAGTATCAAGCACAAAGACATCGTCACTTTTCAACGAACTTCTTTCAAGTGGAACTTCAGCAAAGAAAGTCTCATCACCCTCATGATGAACACGCCACAGCTTGAATTCATGAGTTTCTAAGTGAACCTTCTTCAAGATACCAGCGGTATCCTCATCAGTAAGACGAAAATCATCGAAAAGGGCCTTGAATGCTTCTGGCTCTTGTCCACCATCGATATGATCGATATCGGCATGTCCTTGTCGTGCAGTATCTTTGAAGACGGCCTCTGCAGCGGCAAGGAATTTCTCATCAACAGAGCTATTCGGTCCAATCCAGATGTATATCTTGACACCTGCATCGACCAGATAGCAATCTCCTCTGCCAAAGGCACCTGGATCCTTCATCTTGACCAAGTTGCCTTTCTGAATGTGAAATACTGTGGGTTCTCGTACCATTGCTATAATCTCCTGAAGATTGCGATAGTCAACTTTCTCTATAAACTAAAGTAGGATATAGGTCAGGTCAATCCTTAGGGGATTTAGGTAGCTTGAAGATGCCAGCATGGGATTCGGTTGGTGGATGATACCTTTCATGTAGCGTAAAAACCCATTTTCCAGTTAGTCCTTCGAATAATGTTCATCATCAACCAAATTTACAATTGGATACGAGTGATGAACGCTGAATATAGCTGTTCTTCTCTAGGATTTTCCAGAGTCAGAGTAGCACAGTAAATTGCGGAATTATGCAGGTCTAGATACTTTCCATTTTGCGACCACGATCAATACTACCGCAATCGCCACAGCACTTCCAGAGATTATTACAATTGAAACGAAATCGAGAGTTTCTGGAGATGCAGGACGCGTTTCTGGTGATGCCTCAATTAACCATCGAGAGACCTGTAATAGTAGATCCCATTCTGATTCTGGATCATTTAGCTCATCGTGAAATGTTGTGCCATCTCTATCATTATCTTCCTCATATTCAGGGTGGGGACTGGAGAGAAAGACTGTTCCATTCTGGTATTCAAAGGCGACCATGCCAGCTTTGTCATTGTAATCATAGGTGGCAATAGTATGTATAGAAAATCCCTCGTCTGGAACGAAGTATTGAGAAGCATAATACATAGTCGTAACATTCTCCGGGCAATTCGAGAGATCAGGTCCAGTTGAGGATTGGTTGACATGCATTGTTGTCATATGTATTACTTCACCTGGTTCAAGCACTTGGTTCATAGCACCATTGAAGAAATGCATGAAATTGGCCCCAAATGTGGCTCCACCGCAGATTCCAAAGAACGAACCACCTGTGGTAACGAAATCCTTGATTTTCTCTTTTCCTTCCGAATCGAGTTCTATATTACATGTAGTTTCTGAACCACCTGGAACAACAAGAATATCATATTCGTAAAGAGCGTCATTTTGGATTTGATCTGCCGTTACATTTCCAACTGTTGCATTCATCCACTCAAACATCTTGGTAAGAGCAGTTTGACTAGAACTCATCACACCCAAGCCATCATATACGGCAACATTGACTCCCGTTAGATCATCATATTCAGTTTGTCCTTGAGTTGTCATAGGCGATACAGAAATCATGCATAGAATCAGGATGAGCAATATGCTCTTCACCCTTTGAGGACATGACATTCTAATTATCCACCTCACCTGAAATCACCCATAAATGCTTCAATAAATGTCTAGTTAAATTAACTAGGTCAACGCAACACTTAGGACGTTTCATATCTGTCAGATTGCTATATTTAGCATCGCATCAAGTACTTCACCATTACTACTGCAACTACGAGGGTATATGAAATTAAAAAAGAGTGAGAGGTCTCCGCATGCGGAGCCCCTGCACAGAAATTAAGGAACTCCTTTTTTCTTTAGGACAAAGAAACTAACGAGTACTACGCCAATCACTGCACTCAGACCAACAGTAAGATAGATTTCCATTGGAATCACGGGATTCTCCGGTTCCATAACGGTCACCCACATTGTGTATGCATCATAATTGCCAGACTCATCAAAGACCATTATTGTAACATTGTAGGTTCCGATATTTAGTTGGTCAAGAAACACAACTACTGTTTCAGATACTGCATGATACGTACCTTCTTCGTATAAAGAGCCATTGACGTAAACCACGAAATAATCCAGATATGCATCAGAGGCGGTCCAAGTGATATTATTCCCAGTTGTCCCATTTGTCCAGAAACCAGTAGATTCAATCTCCTCTATTACGGGTGATGTTGTATCAACAACAGTAACGACAACAGTATCAGAGGCATTATTACCACTTCCATCGTATAGAATCAAAGTAATTGCCCATTCACCTTTTAATAGACTGCCACTATAAGTGATGTTTTCACCATTCCAGTCCTCTGTGATCTGTGTCACTCCATCCACTTGTATCTTGTATTCAGCGGGATCAAGATCGCTACATATCCAGTCTATTTCTACATCTCCAGAGCCCTCTGAAACTTCTTTATCATCTGGGCTAGAGATGCTAGGATGGGTAGTATCATCAACAGTAACCCAAACTGTATCAGTTGCGTTGTTGTTGTAGGTATCTGATACTAGAAGCGTGAAGTTATACTTACCCAACTCCAAGTCGGCCAGGTCGTGAGCGATTTCATCATGAGTTGAATTCCAAGTCCCAGTGGAAACTTGGGTCCCATTTCTATAAATCCAATACAGAGCGGGATAGTCCCAATCTTGGTATTCATCCAGTTCCCAAGTAATACTTCCTGCATTCATGAACTCCTTCGTCATGTCAGATGGACTACTGATTGATGGCGCAGTAGTATCAATAAACGTGAGAAGTGTCGTGGACTGATTGTCATAACCGCTGTCGTCTCTAATGTACATTGTATAGTTGACAGTGACAGGATCTCTTAATCCTACGGTGTAATTTACGTATACACCATTCGACCATGTGTCAGTATCTACGATTGCTCCATCTTCATACAATGTATAATCTAGAGGAAATGCATCATCAAACAGCCACTGTAAGGTGAGATTGTCCTTCTGGGCCTCATAAGTTCCATTCTCCGGAGCTTCAACTATGTTGGGAGGTGTAAAATCAATCTTGATAGCTAGATTGTAATCAGTGCCATCCAAATCTGAGGGCACTGTTTCTGCTGACATATCGGTGATAGGATAGTTACATCCTAAGGACAGCAGAAATACAAAGAACATAGAAACTAGGAATACCTCTGTTTTTCTCTTCAGTTTTAATCCTCCTCTATTTGCGTGCTTTTACCAAAACGATTGGTCTAGCATAAGCCAGTAGAAAGTACATGAACGTCAGTTTGAAAGATATATATCATTTCTGATAATTCATTTAAGAGCAGAAGTTTGAGAAAATGATATGCCTGAACTTCCGGAATTGGAAGCTATTGCTGTCAAGCTTTCAGAGAATCTAGTTGGCACAAGAATATCCGTTGCAACTGTCTACGATCACATCATCATCTATGGTTCTACAGTAGAGGATTTCGAGGATTCAGTAAAGAACCAATCATTCGAAGCGTTCAGAGCTGACGGGAAGTTCCTCATCTGCAACCTTTCGAATAATATCGAGATTGTGATCAATCCAATGCTAACAGGGAGGATTCGATTGGCACGGATTCCTCGGAAGCCAATCAAAGAAGATGCGCTAGCACTCTTGATAGATGAAAGGTCTCTTTGGTACAGCGATAGGAAACGAATGGGAAGGGTCTATCTAATAATGGATAGTGATTACTCTAAAGTCGCAGAGTTTTCAGGGAGGGGACCATCAGCGTTGGACCCTGATTTAACACTTGATATCTTCAAACAAAGGATACGCAAGCATAATGGGCAAATCAAGAATGTCTTACGAAATCAGAGATTTGTCAAAGGCATTGGCAATGCATATGCTGATGAGATCCTCCTCTTCGCAGGAATCCTCCCATTCAGAAAGAGATTCTCCTTGTCAGAGGAAGAGGTAGAGAATCTTTACGAGGCGATGAATAAAATCCTTAGCAAGTTCAAAGAGATACTGATGAAACGACCAATAAACGAGATTGCATTGGAGAAACGAGATTTTCTAATGATACATGGAAAGCACAAAGGTATTTGCCCTCTCTGTGGAAACAGAGTTTCTGAGGTCACTGCGAACCGATTCAAGACGAATTTCTGCCAAACCTGCCAAAAATAGTAGTTCGATATACTAATGAGCATGAACAACATTGAACTGAACACTACTTAGTTCAAGGAAGATATTGCGATGGACCAGTGGGAGAAGGATTTCCTTAAGGATATTGTGAAGTTTGATACGAACAGTGATGAGAAAAAGAATTACCTCGAATGCTCAAGAGAGATTGAGAGATACTGCAAAGAAGCGGGATTGCAGGTAGAGGTCTTCGATTCTGAGCATGATGGAAAACCTCAGCCAAATGTAGTCGCTACCTTGGATGCTGGTGCAAAAAGGACTGTACTTCTTTGTACACATTATGATGTTGTACCAGCAGGTGAGACAGAATCTTGGAAATACCCTCCATTCGATACCACGATTAAGGGCGACAAAATTTATGGTAGAGGCGTAACTGACAACAAAGGAAACGTTGTAGCGTGCGTTGCAGCGGCTAAGGAATTGCTCTCAAGAAACTCATCAAAGGTGAATATTAAGATTCTAATCAGCCCCAATGAAGAGATTGGAGGCGTCTGGGGTATTGACTATCTTATGAACGGGCCACCAAAGATACGTGGTGACTTTGCACTGGTTATTGACTCAAGTCCAACCTATGTCAGCATAGGTGCTAGTGGAGTTGTTTCAGGAACGATGACCGTCCTTGGTACTCAAGGACATGCAGGATACCCCTTCAAATTTGCAAATGCGATTCACCTGTCTATACCCCTTATGCAGGTAATGTTAGATTATGTTGATATACGTCGGAAGGTCGAATCCAAATTCCCAGCTCCAGCAGGTAGCCCTCATCAAACACTTTGGGGAAGATTCTCCATGACAATTTACAAAGCAGGCAGCAAAACTAACACTATACCAGGAAAAGCTGAGATTTCCTTTGATTGCAGAACAATACCTGAGGAGGATGTCGAAGCTGTTGCCAAGAACCTCACAGAGTTCTTCGAGAAGGCAAAGGAGGAAACGGGAGTCGAAGCGACTCTTGATTTTATCACAAAACATGCGGGATGGGGATCTGATCCCGAGAACGGGTTCATCAAAACATTTCATGCTGCTGTGAATGAAATCTCGGAAACGGAGATTCCTCTCTCAGCAGACTTGGGTGGTAACGACGGGAGCTATTTCACAACTCATGGCATACCCACAGCATGCTTTGGCACAATCGCGAACGATAGTAATTTCCATGGTATTGACGAGTGGCTGTCAATCAAGGACTATGAAAAAGTCAAGACTGCCATAATTCGCTTTGCAGAGATGTGAAGAAAATGACAGATATCCATGATCTTGAGATAGGCGCACCGGGACCATTTCTCCCACCCTGGGAAAGTGTAGAGAAAAATGCGAGGACAATTGACTCCTTAGGCTACGATAGCATGGCGTTCCCAGATCATTTCGCAGGATTCGTTCCGGATAGTATCTGGACTCCTGATATCACACCACTTGCATTCATTCAGCAATCCCCTCACACCTATTTTGAGCTCGGATCCATAATGGCCGCATGTGCAGTCGTGACAGAGAATATCAAATTGATATCCGCAGTCACCGAGCCACTTAGACGTCATCCAATCCTAATCGCTCAGACATTTTTGACCCTTGATCATATTAGCAAAGGACGAGCAATCCTCGGTATTGGTGCTGGAGAAATTGAAAATGTTGAACCCTATGGATTGAATTATACCGGACAAGTTGGAAAGCTAAGAGAATCTCTAGAGATTATCAGAAAAGTCTGGAACACTCATGAACCGTTTAGCTACGATGGGAAGTATTGGAAGCTCAAAGATGCAGTCATGTCCTTGAGACCTGCGGTGCAAGATAAACCACCGCCCATCTGGATAGCTGCGCATGGTCCGAAGATGCTTGAGGTCACAGCTGAGTTTGGAAAGGGTTGGATTCCAACTCTCCTCCAACCAAAGGATTTCGGTGAAAAATTAAAGACAATCAATAAACACAGAAAGCAGTTGGATAAAAGTGGACCATTCACAGCAGCCCTCTGGAATTGGGTCATTCTCGATAACGATATGGATGAGTGCGAAAGAATCATGAGAACACCCCTAGCGAAAGCATTCGCACTGTTATATCCTTCAAGTGAATGGATTCGCCTTGGGTATGATCATCCCTTTGGAGAAGACTTCTACTCTTTACGGGACTATGTTCCAATGCGATATCCACGAGAGAGAGTATTAGCAGCCATTGATTGTGTTCCTGATGATATACTTCGTGAGTTCTACATGTTGGGCGATGCGGAGAGCATCATCAAGAAGCTAGAGGAGTATGTGGATGTGGGACTGAACCACATGATATTATGGAACTCCACAGGTATGTTTGATTTGGAGAAAACGAGGGATTCATTCAAGGTAATGAAGGAGGTGCTTGCATATGTCAAAGGATAGACTAGTTCTTGTAACTCAGAACGAGCACAAGTTGAGAGAGCTGGCACCTATCTTCAAGGAATTTAGCATGGAATTCGATACGACCTCAATAGAGAAATGGGAAGTTCGCTCGAATGACGTGGAAACCGTTGCTCTGGAAGCAGCTAAGTACGCATTTGAGGAATTAAAGAGACCCGCATTAGTTGATGATACAGGTCTCTACATTGAAGCTCTGGAAGGTTTCCCAATGGCATATCCAGCTTTCGTTCTTGAAACAATAGGCAAGAAAGGTATTCTTAAGCTGATGGAAGGAGTGGATGAAAGGTCAGCTATATTTGTGAGCGCAGTTGGGTTCTGTGATGGATCCACTTTGAGGGCATTCAAAGGAGTGATGGAGGGCTCTATTGGATTCGAAGAGATTGGAGAAGAAGGATTCGGATACGATCCGATTTTCATTCCGGATGGATACACGAAGACATACGCACAGCTGACATTCGAAGAGAAAATCGCTATCTCTCATAGATCAAAAGCATTCAGATCATTTCTTGAATGGTATTGTGAGAAATATTGATAACAACAAAGATATGATTTACCACTCATCAGGGTGGTGTTCTTCCTGTCAGTTAGCGAGTCGACTCTGAAATCATTGAAGGAAATGGGCCTAACAGAATATGAAGTGCAAGCCTATGTTGCACTAGTAGATGGAGGTCAATTGGCTGCATCAGATATTAGTTCAAAATCGGGAGTACCCTTCTCCAGAGTGTATGACGTTCTAGGTAGGCTGGAAGAGAAGGGTTTCATTCAGATTCAGAGAGGCCGACCTACAATGTACGTTGCTAAGGCTCCAACAGAGATAGTCCGATTGGTAAAGCTTGCATGGGAAGAGAAGATTGAGAGAGCAAGCAAATCTGTTGTGGAGGAGTTGCAGCCAAGATATGAGCAGGAAGCTCCTGCAACTTCCCGGGATGTCTGGCTTTTACACGGTCGCCCGAATATCCTTGCGAAAGCTTTAGAGATGCTTGAAGGAGCTAGAGAAGAAATTCTCCTGAGTCTTCCCACTCTTGATATGAGTTCGTTTGCAGATGATAATCAGGTCGAAGACCTAGCTGCAATCGTTGAATCCGTCTTTCGACATAAGGTTGCAAAAGTTTACGTCTTGACATCATCTGTTCCCGAAGATCTGAGAGATATGATTCCTCCTACGGTGACTGTTCGCACGAGAGAGGCTTTCGGAGCCGGTTTGGTCGTAGATCGACGGGATGTACTCATTATGCTTGCTGGAAATGAGTCAAATGGAGACTTTCTCGGAGTGTATAGTTCAGCACCTGTATTTGCTGCAATGGCATCGAACTACTTTGATACACTTTGGAAAGAGAGCGAGCCTCTGAAATAGATATACAGTAGACATCAAACAAATTGTGGCAGATTATATTCATTCAATCTGCACAAAATCGTGTATTACTCACTATTTTGGAGTGCTGATGCGGTGACTATAGTAAAAGAGGATGCTGATAATTCAATGACGGACTCAAAGGATCCGGATTTTTGGGACAAGTTATCTCACTCCGCGAAAGCAGTCTTGAAGATATTGAAACAATTAGAAGATAGTCAAAATCCTAACATCTTTCAGCCAGGTCCTGAAGTCGAGGAACTAAGGAGAATCGCCACTACATATAGAGGCGGCTGCTTTTCCGCTGTCACACGCCGTCTTAATCGAATTGTACAACGTGGGGGCGTCGATATCATTACCAGCTCCGATCTTATGGCAATCATCAAAGACCTCTGGGAGCGTAATATTTCGCGTCTTAGCGAAACAGAAGTCCGAGTTCTTGATGGTGTGTTGAAGAATCCAGAACTAAATGTCAATGAATTATCAAAGGAAGTCGCATTGAGTTATAGTAGAACAAGAAGAGCGCTTGAACAACTACGATCGACTGGGATTCTACGACGAGAAGGACGGCCGGATGTTTCGCAATTGGGACTAGACAGAATAATGATCTATATGGAGAATCCAACAGGATTGTTGAATAGTCCTTTTTTCACAAGATTCCTTTTCATTGATGGTGAAACATCAAGAGTCTTCATTAAGGGACTGATTCCAAGTAAAAGAAGGAAGGAATTCTTGCAAAGTATCAAAACACTTCGATCGGTTTCAGATAGTACAAGTGTATGGGCCTTATCTAGTGGCGAACCCCGTTTCAATTCCTGCTATTATGACGGTGATAAAAAGAGATTCGAATTCGATCCACTTCATTTCAAGCTGTTATTACGAGCCGGTGGATCTGAGTTAACCATTGGTTCGTTCTCAATCGGAGGGGTTCAATTTCCTAATCGATACAATGCCTCTGAAATTAAAATCATCGAACATCTCCTAGAGGATTATGATATTACCGCACAGGAAATTGTCCAGAGGACAGGCATCTCTGAAAGCACTGCGTTTCGGAGAAGAGCCAAGCTTCTTAGAGATCATGTAGTCCGACCAAGACCAAAGATTACCATTCCTTCGCTCAGTGACAGAGTCTTGGGAATATTCTCGGGAGATACAGCAGGTAATCTCATTAATGCGTGGGGAAAGCTCCCTCTATCATATGTTTCGCAAATTACAAACCTAGAGGATCCTAGAAAGAAGAAGATTGTATTCGCAACCTCTTTGCCAGCAGGTAGTGCTCGTAACTTGATTGAGATTTTGGAGGAAGAGATGAGTAGAATCGACGATTACGAGGTCTACAAGGTTTCAGCTGGCATAAAACAGAATCTACCAGTTTCATCTCTCTATAATCCCAAAGAAAAGAAGTGGTCATTCGATACATCGTTCTTTGATGTTCGCAGTTTTAGTAGCTGCCGTAGAGAAGCATCTCGTAAGAATATCCCACTAGACCTTGCTTGAGAACGTAATCCATATCTGGAACGCCGCACTCTCAGAAACGATACGATATGGTTGATGTGATATTCCTAGGTTCAGGGGGCTCGGTTCCAACAGAGAAGAGGCGACACCCAGCGATTCTACTAAGACACGAGGCGTACAATATCCTATTTGATGCTGGTGAAAGTGTTCAGATTCGTCTCGAGCCTTTCGGACTAAATCGGAAGATGTCCATCTTCATTAGCCACCGTCACCCGGATCATGCAGTTGGACTTATCGGACTTCTCCTTCGTTTCTCATTGATGGGAAGAACAACTCCTCTAGATATTTTTGGACCAAAGGATTTGCTGGATTTCGTAAGAATGGCTCAGGAAAGCATTCACATGGGTACCTCCTACGAAACGGTCGTCTATGGAATTGAACATGGTTTCACATGGGATTATGGAAACGCCACGATCAAAGCGTTCGATGTTTCTCATAGAGGCCAGGCTCTTGGATATGTTTTCGAGTACAAAAGACCCACAGGTAAATTTCTCCCAGACAAAGCCAAGGAGTTAGGAGTTCCAAAGGGAGCTCTTTGGGGAAGATTAGCTGGTGGAGAGTCTATTACTCTAGAAGATGGAAGCAAGGTCTCTCCCGACGATGTTACTCTACCTACCAAGATAGGATTGAAGATTGTCTACAGTGGTGATACGCGTCCATGCGATAATATGCGAGAAGCAGCAAAAGACGCAGATATCCTAATTCATGAGGCTATGTATACGGAGGAGCATTCTCAGCTTGCAGATGACAGAGGGCATTCAACAGCAAAGCAAGCTGCTGAGATAGCTGCGAAAGCCAAGGTTAAGCTACTTGTTTTGACTCATTATAGTCCTAGATATGACAATGGTGACCAAATTCTAGAGGAAGCAAGAGAGATTTTTACTAATACAGTAGTAGCGAAAGATATGATGAGTATCATATTAGATTACGACGGTGCTGTCAAGATTAAGTTGCCAGAGGATTAACGTAATAGACGAAGGGATTTCAGAGGATAATGGCGAAGCATTCGTTTGGTGATGTCTAATCTGATTCTGTTGATGGATCTAGACCCTAGTGCCAAGTCAATCATATAGTCTTGCAAAATCGGATCATTCTCCGCTAGTTCACAGATTAATTCTATCTTTTCTTTGGATTTATAGACCAAGTTTGCGACGAAGTTTGCAGCACTGAATTCGGTCTTCAACTCTTGTTTGAGCCTTTCTTCGTACGTGTGTATGTGCATTGGATCTTTATCACGAACAACCTCGTACGCAACCTCACCTGCTATGATTCCTGAACGAATTGCATAGTATATTCCTTCACCAGTAATGGGAGATGCAAGACCAGCTGCATCACCTACTAACATGGTTCGTCTGCTAAATGTTCGCCTATCGAATTTAGCCAATGGAACTCTTCGAGCTCTTGTTGTTGATATTTCAAGTTTAATTCCTTTTTCTTCCTCGAATCGGCGAATGAAGTTTTTCCAAGCAACGCGTAGATTCAATATTCCATGATTTAGTTTGTACCCAAGTCCAATGCTTATCTCATCTCTTTTGGGAAAACACCATCCATAGCCATATTCAATAGCCCATGGATACATCTCTATTGCTAGATTTCCCTGAGATTCTGGAGAAGAGAATATTCGACGGACTTCAGCTGGAGAAAGTGGTATGTTTGCAGCAATGCATAACGCGATTCTTTCATTCGGCCAACGCTCTCGATTGCCCAGCTTTCGAGAGACTGTGCTATTTACTCCATCAGCACCAACCAGTATATGGCCCTTGAAGGAGTCACCACACGATAAAACCCGAACTCCTCGTCTAAGCTGTTCTACTTCAATGACCTTTGTAGAGTCAACAACCTCTACTCCAGATTCTCTTGCTTTCTCAAGAAGAAAGCTGTCGAACTCCTCACGCTTTACCAAGAGTCCGTTGGATTTCTCGCGTACAACCACTATCTTCTTTCCAGAAGGAGAGTAAACAATGGCAGTATGCATTTCATGTTGTATAATAGAGGAAATGTCAAAATCAAGAGCATCTATAATACGAGGACTTAGTGCCCCTCCACACATCTTTGTTCCAGGGGTGGATTCCTTCTCGATTAGAACGACATCTAGACCTCTTTTTGCGGCCTCGCGTGCGCACATTGAACCTGCAGGTCCTCCACCGACCACTATCAAATCATACAACCAAATCTCTCCAAAGATAGTATGAGTTTATGTCAACATGGTTAAATTGGTTTTTTCTTTTGATAGTTTCTGAGGATCTTTTTATGACTACAAAGAACAAGGTCTGCATAATTGCAACAGGAGGAACCATCGCAAGTGTCAGCGATGAAAAAACTCACTCACTCCGTCCTGGGCTAAGAGTAGACCAGCTCATCGCACGTCTTCCAAAGGGTATGAGCAATATCCAAGTGATAAAGCGAGATTTGATGCAGATGGATTCTGCTAATCTTCAACCACATCATTGGCAGAAAATTTCTACAGAGGTTAAAGCTGTGGTAGAAGAAGACCCTGACCTGCGGGGAATTGTAGTCACTCATGGAACAGATACAATGGTGTATTCTGCCTCTGCTGTTAGCTTTATGATACAAGACCTAGGAATACCTATTGTCTTTACGGGATCCCAGATACCTGCTAGTATTCCCTGGAGTGATGGCCCAAGGAATTTACTGGATGCATTACGCGTAGCGGCATTTGCGGACCTCGGAGAAACTTGCATTGTCTTCAATGGAGAGATTCATCGACCAACGCGAACGAAGAAGACAAGAGTCAATACCTATGACGCCTTTGACTCAATGGATCCTCGTCCTCTTGGAATGATAGCAAGAGAGATAGTGCTTTACGATGGAAGGAAAAATAGACACAATCACATTCCTAGATTTGATACACAATTGGATGACCGTGTCTTCTTGCTGAAAGTCTTCCCGGGCATTCCGCCTAGAATACTAAATAGAATCGCAGATATGGGATATCGTGGCATCGTGATCGAAGGATATGGTGAGGGAACAATACCAAGCCAAGAGAATGCACTTGCGGGAGGTATTAGTCAAGTCATAGCAAATGGATGCTTCGTTGTAATCAGCTCTCAGTGTACCTATGGTGATGCAGATTTGTCAATCTACGAGGTAGGAAGGACTGCATTAGAGGTGGGAGCTCTCGGTGCTCACGATATGACTTCAGAAGCAGCTTTTGTCAAGCTTGCATGGGTTCTTGGGCATTCAAGAGACCCTGAAATGGTACGGAAAATGATGCGTAGAAACTATGTTGGAGAAGTGTCTTACAGGTTAGATGAGTCATCTGTGGATATGTAAGACTGCTACAAGCCATAATACTGCGTTGCCGTCATCCTTAAATCAGTACCATCTTTCTCCAGAAATTAAGCCGAGGTAGCCAAGCCTGGTTCACGGCGACAGCCTGGAACCTACAGTCGCCTGTCGATTGTCGTACAGGTAGCTGTTCTCCAATAGGAGGCATGAGTTCGAATCTCATCCTCGGCGCCATTTTCTTCAATATTCACACCTATGAGAAGTCGGTTTTTCTCATTCGATCCTTGTTGGTCAGTAGAATTCTCTGGCCTAGATAGATCCTACATTTTGCGCAGTTGCAACCGCCTTCCATATGAACATGATATCCTACATTGCTTGTACGTGATGATGATGGACGTGTTGATACTACTTTACCACAGAGAGTAACATAGAGGTCTTTCTCTCTCTGCCCATGCCACCTTCCGGCGATGTGACATAAGTCACCGTCCTTTCTTACATACACTTTTCCCCGTGGTAGGATTTGCAATCTCAATCCTTCCTCAAGATAATATAGAGATTTGAGGAGAAAAGGGCTTCTATTATGTAATGAGTGCGTTCTCTACCAAAAACGGCCTTGGTAATCTATAGGCTCCATCCAAATACAGTTTAAATTCTAGATTCTTGAAGTAAACTCAATCCTGACTGTGTTACGAATAGATATAGGCATTCTAGAAAGTACTATGGTGGACTATCGATGATACACTCTACGCTCCTACTTCGAACGAAAAGTAAACGAACAGTAGCGAGCACAAGGTATTGGACAACGAATGTAGCCAGGAAGGACATCATCGAGTATCTAGAATTACGTAAGAAGGTGCATGAAGTATCAGATGGCCGCCAAGATATCCCGTTGATTATTGGCGAGAACAAATTCTTCAGTAAAGTTTGTGGCGATGAATTGCTCTTGATTTTCATTACTGATATAGATGAGAATGATAGAACGATAAATGAGAGAATAAACGAAGCATCTGTATCAATTGCGAATACCATCCAGAAGTCCTCGATAAATCATATCAAGGAAGTCTATGAGAAACTCATTGCACAATTTGTTCATTCAAGACTGAAGATAGCATTGGTTGGTGAAGGAGGTGTGGGAAAAACAACTACACTCCATCTATTGATGGGCAGAGCTCCTCCTAAACAGTATATCCCGACAATCGCATTAGGCATGGAAACAATTGAGAACATACATTTTGCCAACTACTCACTCGTCATTTGGGACTTTGCTGGGCAAGAGAGATTCCGCAGACTATGGAAATTCTACTTCAAAGGAGCAGATATCGTATTCCTACTAACTGATTCCACTCTTCGAAATATCCTTCTTTCAAAAGAGATGTATCAAATGATAAAGCGGGATGCGCCTAATGTGCCAGTTGTTGTAATAGCAAATAAACAAGATAAACCGAATGCTCTAGATCCATCTATTATTGAACGTATTATAGGAGTCAAAACATATCCAATGGTTGCTGTAGATATAGCTTATAGAGACGAGATTTTGGAGATTCTGCTAAATACTGCCGCCAGCCATGTGAATATACCTGTACCAGACCTTCCAGCAGATGAGCTGCTTAGATTCATCAATGATGAAGCACTCGACGATGACGAATGAAGGAGGAGAATACGGATGCCCTATCCTCCAGCGGGCTTAATGAACCATTCACTGTCACTACTGACTTTAACGAACCCCAAAATGAGGTTCCCTCTCTTATCATCAAATTTGTATACTCCGAAAGTATGCTTTTCGGAATCCTCTCTCACTTCTAGCCAACCTCTTTGAAGGTAATATCGAAAGACATCCCTGCATTGCTTACGTACTTGCGCAAATAGGTTCTGATATCGCCTTCTCTGAGATGAGCGAATGCCCCATCTCTCGAAGATGAATTGATTCGCAAGTGTATTACTTGAGATTAGAGTTGATGTCTTGTTCTTTTCCGAGCAAAGAATGGAAAGTCGAAGTTTCTCCTTCAATACATCAGGAACTGTAGCAAGTGCAGAGTGATTTGGTTCAGGAGGTATAGTATCATCTCTGGTGTTGAATTCATTTGAGTCGCGCGGCAAATTGAATCTCTCCAGAATATATTTCGTTGTGATTCCTTATAGAGACCCCCAAATTTTGACTTTGTCTGATGATAAGTATTATAAGGAGACTTCAGAGAGCGAAGCAAGCCTCATGACTATCCACCTGAGGTTAGATACCATGTCCGAACAAGAATACAAACACATCGTACGAATGGCTGGTCATGATATTGACGGCCAAGAGAACCTACTCCAAGGTATGACCAAGATTAGAGGAGTGGGACTGAGAATGTCCAAGAGCATCATTCAGAAGTTGGAATTAGACCCTTCGAAGCGCTTGGGATACCTCAGCGATGATGAGATTGATAGAATTGAAGATATCATTAGAGGACCTGTCGATGCCGATATACCCGAGTGGTATGTGAATCGTCCTCGAGATAGGATGTCAGGTAAGATGCTGCATTTGATTGGATCGGACTTGGATTTTGCAAATAGAAATGACATTGACAGACTCAAGAGGATAAAATCTTGGCGTGGAATGCGACACTCCTTGGGTCTAAAGGTCAGAGGTCAACATACACGTACTACCGGACGAGGTGGTGCAGCAGTTGGCGTATCACGAAAGAAAGTATAGGTGAGTAGACAATGGGAGATCCAAGGCGCCAGAAAAAGAAGTATGTAACCCCCAAGAGACCTTTCGACACAGAGAGGTTCGAGCAAGAGCTTGAGTTAATAGGTGGGTACGGTTTAAGAAACAAACGTGAGCTATGGAAGCATAAAACTGAACTTTCGAGATACAGAAGAACTGCAAGAAACCTTCTAGCTTTGCCAGCAAGTGAACGGAAGTTAATGGAGAGCGAGCTTGTAAACAAATTGGCAAGATTGGGCATTCTCAGAGGAGAACCTGTCCTTGATAGTGTACTTGACTTGACTCTTGAGAATATGCTGGAAAGACGTCTGCAAACCATTGTGTTCAGAAAGGGGTTTGCCTGCTCTATGTACCATGCACGTCAACTAGTGACACATGGTCACATTTCTCTTGATAGTGGGCGTGTGAATACTCCAAGTAGAATCATTACTGCTGAAGAAGAAGAACACCTTGAGTACAGTACGAGGTCTCCATTGCAAGATGAATCACATCCCGCACGAATAGCTGCTTCAGACATAGCCAAACGTGTTGTAGCTGAACCAATGGACGATATGGGTGATATGGAAAGAGAGCCACGACCTCATGACAACAGTGGATTCGAGGATGATGAATAATGAGTGAAGAGAGAAATAAATGGGGAATTGCACACATCTACGCCTCATATAATGACAGTATTATTCACATAACAGACATCACAGGTGCAGAAACCATTTCTCGTGTTTCTGGTGGTATGATGGTAAAGGCAGATCGAAACGAATCATCTCCTCATGCCGCCATGCAAGCAGCTTTCCAAGCTGCTAGAGAAGCAAAAGACAAAGGTATCTATGGAATCCACATTCGCGTTCGAGCTCCTGGAGGTCATGGTCCAAAGACTCCCGGACCAGGTGCTCAGGCTGCAATTCGTGCATTAAGTAGGGCAGGACTGAGGATTGGTATAATTGATGAAGTCACACCTATGCCACACGACGGTACACGAAAGCCAGGTGGACGCAGAGGAAGACGTGTTTAAAACCTGCGACTTGGAAGCAATATATTCAGGGGCTGTGCCAAACTTCAATCATGCTACCTGAGAATTGATTCTTTTTCCCAAGTCTAATATGGGGCCTCGTTAAATGCCGTTGAGCACTTGAACAAGGAAGATAGTATCCCAGTTGTAAATCTCGAGACATGATACGCTTTTCTTTACTCTTCTTCCGTTCAATATTGCCGCAGCTGTTACATTTGTATCCTTTATCCCGACCCGCACTTTTCATCCGTTTACCACACTTACCACACAAAGGATTGGTATATTCCACCTTATCGACAAGATGCGTGATAATCATCCCCTCGACATTGAGGGTCAGGTCATATGAAGACGATGCAGGCCGGACACCGACATGCAGTGTTACCCGATCACCCGCTATCAATTTCATAACTTCCCAGCGGAAGTCACCAGTTGGTTCATACGCAGCACATTGAATCGTAGAGTGATTGTCTGATACTCTAAAAAGGACATGACCTCCAGAAATCACGTTCGGGTTTACAGAAACCTCAGCAGAAAGGCTTGCAGACATATATGGTCGTAGTTTGTCAATTGTCAGGGTATGTGAAAGGTGCTCCCCTGTACCTTGATTGGTTCTCATTACAATCCATCTATCAACTTCTTGTGCACATGAGATGTACGAGGCGGCATCAATAACATCTTCTGGCCTTTCACCACGAATTCCGTACAGAACGGGATCAGGACCTTGAGGTTGAATTAGTATGCTTCCATCGGTTGAATCCAGATTGGAGAATGTTCGACCGTATGTTTTCTCATTCATGGTTTCAACAGTCGCCATATCGACGCCTCGATCATTTTGAGTTTCATTCATCCTACGATATGCCAAGTACTCGTAGGTGTGATCCTCCTCCAATCCATGACCTATTGATGCGATGGCTCCAACTAGACCACGATAATTCCCATATGAAAGATAAGAGAGCTGGTATTTCTCAATGAGTCTAAGAGCAAGAGAGAGAGGAACTGTTCGCCAAACTGCCTTCCTTGAAAAAGATCTAACAGCTGGTGGTAGATCTCCAGAGAAGAGTACAATACCGGGATTTGTGTTGGGGTAATTTAGGTCAGCATACCTACCAACCATATCTGACATTAAATGAAGAATTTCATCCTTCTCCTTTGAGTCTGCAAAGAATTTCAGGCAGACTGCACCGTTTCCACGAGTTCTGTAGGGAATATTGGGATTCAATCTGATTAGATGAGGGTAATCCATCCATTGGTCTATTAGTGGTTCTAGTCTTTCTATTAGCAAAGAGGCAAAGTGCGTTGTACATCCACCGGTTGGACTATCGATATCATCCATCCCAAGAAAGAAAGACTCTGTTACCATCTTATTTCGCCTGACACTCAATGCAAATAGTAACTTCATTCACCCGAGATCCGCAATCTGTACAAACCAGTTTACCACATCTATTACACGCCCTTGATGAAAGATATTCACCGCAGATTGTACATTTCGCTTCTTTACAAACATCACATAATGCTATTTCCCTAGATATGCAATGAGAACAGACCAATGAATTACACAACTTACACCTAGAAAGCGACTCATCTTCTAGATCACATAATTCACATGCTGAGAGCGAATTTCCTGTCATCTTTCTCATCACCACACAAAACCAATGACAACATACAAATCTGTTGTGTATGAACCATTTTCAGAGATGTTAGAAGAAGAGAGAGACCTTAGGCTTCTCATCTATCATGCAAACCAGTGCGACCCAAGTAAATGCACTGGAATTAGATTGGGAAAGCTTCGGAAAGCCAAAATCATTCATGATATGAGAAGTGTATCAAGAGGATCTATTGTTCTAAATCCTGTTTCTGAGATTGCTTTTTCTCCTAGCGATAGGAAGAACATTCTTCGATCAGGTTTAGTAGCTCTCGACTGCTCTTGGAAACAAGCAGAGGAAATCTTCAGGAAAACACATCATGGTGAACAAAGAGCACTACCATATCTTATTGCTGCAAATCCAATCAATACATACAAACCAATCAAGCTATCAACTGCAGAAGCTATCTCTGCGGCTCTATACATTGCAGGATTTCAAAATTTAGCAGAAGAGATTATGTCCATCTTCAAATGGGGACCTTCATTCATAGCATTGAACAAAGCCTGGCTGGATGATTATGCTCAATGCGAAACAAGTACAGAAGTGGTTACCTTGCAGACAGAGATAATGAATGAGCACACAAAGAAATGAAAAAGGATGATAGGCCCCGGTCCAAGTAATAGCCCCAATTCTGTTTCATCCCCATGTGTCACCACATGAGAATTACGCGACATCGAACTAAGCTCTCTACCCTATGCCTCAGGTCGACACATCAACGGCATATTCTTGAGATTGCTACCTGGTGTTGGGTCGTTTCATCCCGGCCTGAAGGATCCTCTGCGTCTTCAATATGTCGCGTCATCGTCATATCCATTCAGGAGGTGTCGTTTCTGTTCCCAGAGCGTGGTTCTCACCACCCTGCTTTAGCAGGACCAGCGTCGACATGTAGTTGGGAGTTTCCTCAGCTGTCACAAGTGACTACCGTCAGTCGCGCTCTTGCTCCGGAGCCTTATGACATATGCTCAGTATTCTGATAAAAATCTCGCGTAGGTAACCTATTTCTCTTTAGTTTTCCACATTGAAGGATACCTTCCCCGTTCCATTAGAACTCTCTCGGTTTCAGCAACAATTCCCGTTTTTGCTTTCGATATTGCATCACTGTCAAGCTTACTCTTCATGAGAGCAATAGCTTCGCCCTTGAGTGTCTTCAGTGCGATTAGATCGCCCTTCTTGATTCCGCTCTGAAGCTGGACAACTCCACTTGCGGCAAGATTGGCTCCATGACAGATAGCATCTACAGCACTATCTCGAACCATGATCTCTGGAAGATGAGATAAAGCTGATTCAATAGGTAGAATATATTTCCTGAGTTCAGTTTCATCTCCATCCTGTTTCCAGAATTCAAAAGCATCCTTCAAGTCATAGAGGGTGCAAAGATACTCATCTTCACGAAACTTACCTACACGGGTTCTCCTAAGTTCCCGCATATGTCCTCCCACTCCCAAGACTTCCCCTATATCGAAGCATAGCTTACGAATGTAAGTACCAGCTTGGCATCCAACTCTGAAAAGCACAAGCCTTCCCTTTATCTCAAGTATTTCATTATAGTAGATCTCTCTCACTCGTAAGACTCTCTTTACAGAAGAGCGTAAAGGAGGTTTTTGGTAGATTTTCCCAGTAAATTCTGAGATAACACAACGAATATCATCCTCTGAAACTAGGTCATGTAGTTCTAATACGCACACATACTCTTTTCCTGCAGGAAGCAAAGCTTGCATTACTCGTGTTCCATCTCCAATGCCAAGAGGAAGTATTCCAGTAACTGATGGATCAAGAGTTCCAGAATGTCCAGCTCGATCTGCAAGAACTATCTTTCTTACCCAAGTAGCTACTTCATGACTTGTAGGTCCTGGCGGTTTGTCAAGTATAATAACTCCATTTTGAAGGAGATGCTCTATAGGTAAATTGTATACATCCGAATAGCCGAAACTGGGATTAGTCGTTTCTTCGGCTCTAATGATTGTTTCCCGGGTAGTGTCAGCTGGTAATTGGTTCGTCATTGTAGAACACCAGTCGATTCACAACCCGAGTAAAAGAACTATTCGCTAATGCGGATTTTTGTTCTGAATTTGTCTAGAAGATTAGCCGTTTCTAATGCCTTCTCGACCTCTTTGTCATCTGCACCTGATTTGATTTCCAACTTTGTATCCAGAGGCTCCAGATGATGTACATTACAGGTTCTTCGTCGAACTCCACTAATATGCTTGGGACCAGTTATAAGAACCATCTTATCGTCCTTTGATTCAACGATTACACAGTAGCTTCCAGCTTCTCGTCCCATCGTCTTTACACAGATTCTACCTAAGTCGTAAATTGTTCCCATTTGTAATTCACCTCAACCCTTTCCAGGTCAGGCAAACTTTCCAAGTCACCTCAGAAGTTCATTCCAATAGAAGGGGAGAATTGTCCCTTTCACAAAACTGTCCCAATAAGAGCCTTACGATTTGACGACTAAATGATCTATTCGTTGAATAATCTCTTGATAGCAGTTGAAATGATATCAGTAACGCCTTGTAAATCGTATTTTTCAGTGTTAATGACTAAATCATAAAGGGATAAATCTTGAACATCAAAACCGTAGAATTCGATATAGCGTGCGCGTTCAATACGTTCGCGAGTTTCAGTTTCATGTAATGCATACTCATAGCTGACACCGTCTCTAGCAGCTATTCTTTTCACTCTTGTTCTAAGAGGGGCAGTAAGGAGAATCTTGAGGTCTGCATGCTCGCTTGCCATATGGGCAGCTAACTGACCATCAAGCATTACATTTCCCTTCTCGGCTTCTGCCTTTATCCGCCCATCAAGCTCCCGATCTATGCTTTCGTCGTCTTCTGCAATTCTACTGAACTCCTCAAGAGAAACTCCTCTTTCGTTTGCAAGTTCTCTAAAAATACCACCTGCAGAAACACGTCGAAGACCAAATATATTGGATATGTTATCAGCAGCGGAGCTTTTTCCTGTACCATGAAGGCCCCCAATGGTGATAACACGCTTCATCTTTTTAGTCCCGTATCTCTCTTGTGATCTCTCGCCTAAGTGCTGTTGCAGAAACCATTCCACCATATGGACGATTTGGTCGTTTACTTGATTTGCTTGTATTTCTGCTTAGCCCTGAGCGTGACTTTCGTGGAAGTTGAAGGTCAGTTCCACTCACTGAGCATACTCCACCTGCTTTGTAATATTTGCGGCGATGGACATTGATGCGACCGCCAGGTGTTTTTACCCGTCGATTTGCTCTGCCTCTTGTTAGCATTCCTGGTCTTGCCATTGGATATCACCATTTATCTTTGGCTTATTCTCCGACGCTGAGGTCTATCCTTAAAAAAGCAGCGATGGGACTCTTGCATAATTAGCTTGGGTAATCGTTATCCAAGCATGAAATCGGGTGGAAATAGGGTGAAATATACGACAATGACCGAGAGAATAATTCCCCCAAGTATAAGCTTCTGCCCTGTGATTTTTCCGACTTTTACACCGACAAAGAAGAGGATAGCTCCTATCAAGACGACTATCACTGCAGAAGAGGCGGCAATGAAAATTAGAAAGTCCCAGATATCCATGAAGTACTGAAGAATCATATTGATGAAATCGGAGAGAGGACTCAAAGTTTCAAGAAGTGACATTGGTTTTCAGTAGAGTTTCATTATCATGATATAAAATGTGGTTTAGCAAATTGAGTTGAATTCCTCTCATTCGAATTGGAAATAACTGGTAGGAAAGAGAATGGATGTGACCAAATAGGGTCGCATAGCAATCTACATGAGCTGAGTACCCATTATCCTTTGTAATATCCCACTAAGCCCTAGACCTATGAGAAAGTAGAAACCCCAGAATGTCATTCCAAATCCAACACCAACTGGAGTTCCAATCATTCCATCAATAAATGGAAGAAGTCTGTGAGCGTTAAACGGAAGAACGGCAACGACCTTGTCCAAACCAGATACTGGGTCTGTATAGAAACTTCGTAGCAGCGTAAAGACAAGCAAGAAAGGAATCATGAACATCAATGACGGTTTGCACCGTTCGGTCATCATTTCCCTCTGAATCCTATCAATGTAAGCTTTCCTTCTTTTGACCTTTTTCAGAAGCTTTACATTCTGTGTTTTCTCTGCCTCTCGCTGCATCTCCTGATATTGCTTAATCTCTGTCTGGTAGCGTTTGAGTCTGCGCATATCAGAGAATTTTCGCATCCCCAAATTACTCAAAGTTGACACAGATATGGAAACAAATACGATCAATATAGGAGCCAAAGGAGGCTCAGCGAAAATCTGAAAGAAGTTAAGTATATCAGCTAAAATGTCTTGCATGAGCAATCTACTCCATTAGTGTTTCTGCTAATTCTTTTGCAGCTTCTTCTACCATACCTTGACGGTTCTTGATGATTCTTACGGTAGCACCAGTCAATGTACCAACTGAAACGGCGGCGGCTCTGCACATCTGCTGATGGATTTCAATTGCATCGACCATCTGTGCATCACGAGTTCTTGTGGGGTCATCCTGTCGTCTAAGAGCGATCTTTTCCGAATCAGCCTCAACAAGAACGACAGTCTTGGGCATAATGGCTCGAACGACCCATTCAGGCAATCCTATAAGATAGCCATTGTTCGTCTGAATCAGTGTATGTGTATCGACAATCACACGAGATTTCTTTGCTTTCTCAGCTATTGCTTCACCTGCTAGTCGTTGATTCTCTCTTTGAATAGCGGTTGGAAGCTTACGCATCTCGTCCCGATGCTTCACCTGACCTTTCTTCGTTGCAACCTCATACATCTCGGTACCGAAATTGAGAACCAGAACCTCTTCATTGTGATTTGTCTTGACCATATCAATGGCTGTGTTGATTACGGTGGTTTTTCCAACACCTGGAATACCAGTGACGATGACTACATTTCTGGATTCGCTCATTAGGCGTTTCACCTTCTTTCTAGATGGGTCGGAATGCATAGAGGCGGTGTTATATACATTCTGCAAAGCAAACAAAGAGAGGTTTATTTAGATACAAGGCATATGCATCAATGGTCGGAGGCTATAGATGAAAACATCTCACTTTTTTATCACAGTATCAGGAATCCTTGTACTAATTTTACTTCTACCTACAATTTCAGTTGCACATAGTCAAGGGCTCCATTGGGGATACGAGGCGGGACAGGAATTCTATTTCCACGAGAGAACGATAAACACAATGGAAGGAGAAATAAAGAACAATATCGAATATAATTTCATTTTCACGGATTCTGAACTCTCACAAATTGAGGACCCGCTAACAAATGATAGCTATCTACCTCGTAGTCGATTTGATGTGTATTGGTTGAATGGTAGTCCCGCAGGGGACCAGTTCTATGTATCAGGTCGAGATGCTGCTGTTCCAATAGGGAACTGGAGTCTGTTAACAAAAGTTTTCCAAGCGCATTATGGCAGTAGAGAATTAAATGTTAATGTGACATATGATTTCCAGATCCAAGAAACGAATACTGAGTGGGGATTTATCAGTGAAGAAGTCCAGCATTCCTGGATCAACAATCTCACTATAACTAGTCGTTCCACATATTCTAAAGCTGACGGTGTTTTGTTAGAGTACATATGGAGAATTGAATCCTCAAATTTTGATTCCAGCACAGATTACTCCCTGTCAAGGCTACCTATGAATCCTGAAACACAGACACTACTTACTACTCTTCTTGCAGTTGCAGTGCTTGCGATTGTGGTTGTGATCGTTTCTAAATTCAAGAAGTGATATCATACCGGTTTCTGGTAGACGAGGTGCCGTCATTGACCTCTGATTCATCAATTTGAATCAAGTTAATTACAAAGGGATCTATAATATTCAGGGGTCAAAGAACATTGAAAAGGATAAAACCCAAGTATATTGTTGTATTTGGTATTATTCTCTTAGTTCTAATGTCACAAAGTTCCGCATACGAAAGTAGGAATCTAAAATGGGGTTTTGAGGAGCATCAGGGATATGATTTTGTGGAAAATGTTACGGTCATTGGAGATTATATCAATTCTACCATACTCAGTGACTATTTAATGATAGCACCATCGCATCCACCTATACAAGAGGAAATTATCAGAATTCCAAAAGCTGATTTCCAAGTACGTTGGTTGAACGATACACCTGCAAGCGGATATGAGCATCTGGGAAAAGGATTAGCAGTACCAATAGGAAATTGGTCAGTTCTGTATCAGATTGCGGATGAAAGAGGGTTATTTGATAATCAAGCAGAATGGGAAAACTACAAGGCAGGTAAGATCAATTCTAATCGGAAATGGGGCTATAAGTTCGTGTTTTTTGGCGATGAGTTCTCTAACTCAACTATAGAAATAGTATATGTAAAACAGGATGGAGTACTCCTCCACTACTATCAAGAAATCGATTTCAAATTAACTGGTGAAACGACGATCTACAATCTGAGTAGAGTGAATGTTCCGTTAGAAACAGAGGATTTCTTTTTAGATTCTATGGACATTGTAGTCACAGGAATTGCAATTGTGACTGTGATTTTCACTCTATATATTCTTCACAGAAGAAGAAAACTATAGTTGTTTCATTCAATACTATGTTTCCAGCTTTTTAGAAGTATATCCAACTTCGCATCAAGTCCTTTCTGTAGTGGGGGTATGGTATTCGACAAATCGACCCAATAAAGATCGTAGATGATCGTATCAGGAGTTTTCTCTGTCACAATTGACGGGTCCTCCTCAATATGACTCCATCTTTTTAGAGATACCCCCTCATACTTCAGGTGAAAGAAATTCCGATGGTGAATTGCGTCAATCCCGTAAATACTGACATCAAACAGCTCACTACCAAGAAATTTCACAAGCTCCAAGGGTTCAAGTCCCGTTTCCTCAAATGCCTCTCTCAAAACTGCTTCTTCCAAAGATTCACCAAGTTCTGGTGTTCCGCCGGGAACTTGAATACCTCCCTCAGGAAATCCTCTCTCTTCGAAGACAAGAAGCTTGGTTCCATGTGTAATATATGCATACACCTTCAAACGTTCCTTCATTATCGAAAGGAAGAAGGCAGAGGAGGAGGTTTATAGTTTCCGACTTTCTGTATAGATTCCTGCAATATTGAAAACCACAGACATTCCTGCGAAGACTCCGACAAGGAAGTCAGTTATTGGATCAGGAGGGAAGAAATGACTAACAATTACTGAAATAGCAATACAGAGCAAGCCGAGAGGAAGGAAGTATTTCGGATTTCTGAATTTCATAGGAATCAAGAAGAATTGTATATTTTAATTATATAATCCAGCAGTTGAAAGCAACATGATGTACGATAATGAGGATTATGATAGTGAAATTGAGTTCAGGTGTCCTGAATATCTACCTTTCATGAAACTTATTACTGAAGATGTAGATTGAGATGTTCTTCTTAAACAAGATGGAGAGATAGAGAATGTCTTCAGAATCGTATGTAATACAGACTGATGGCTTGGAAAAAACGTATGGTGAAGTCAAAGCATTGAATAATCTTCACCTCAAAGTCCCCAAGAATTCCATTTTTGCATTCCTAGGACCAAATGGTGCTGGAAAAACTACGACGATCAAACTGCTTTTGGGACTGGCAAAACCAACGTCGGGTGGAGCTGCAGTTCTAGGAAGAGATATCGTAACTGACAATGATGAGATTAGAAGAAATGTAGGATATCTTGCGCAGCAACCCAAGTTCTACAAGGAGCTTTCTGCAAGAGAAACACTACGTTTTGCAGCAAGTCTCTTCTTCAGAGGTCCTCGGATTCTAATCGAGGAAAGAATAGAATATCTACTCGATGTGGTCGGTCTTGAGGATAAATCTGACAGACCAATAAACGGATTCTCAGGAGGCGAGATGCAACGACTTGGAATAGCTCAAGCGCAAATCAACTTCCCGGAGCTCCTAATTCTTGACGAGCCTGCAGCAGGACTGGATCCGGAGGGGAGAGAGCAGGTCCTAAAGATCATGGAATCACTTAGATCAGAAGCAACGATCTTCTATAGTACCCACATACTTGATGATGTCCAGCGAGTTAGTGATAGAGTTGCTATACTGAACAGGGGAAATCTGATAGCTCAAGCACCCATAGAGGAACTACTGGCAGGAACAGAAGGTGTGGCATACACGCTCACACTGGAGGGGAATACGCAGAAAGCCTATTCTTCTTTATCCTCTGAGAAATGGGTTTCATCTATTACTGAGAGAAAGGAGAAGGAACGAACTCATTGGATAGTCAATGTCAGTGATCAATCCGCTGCGAAGAAGCAACTTCTTCGTACGGTACTTAGGCATGATGATATTGATGTAGTTGATTTTGGCTTGAAACAATACGAACTGGAAGAGATTTTCATGAGACTAGTAGAGGAGGATGGTAACAGTGTCGAGTAAGGATTCCTTCGAGCTAGTTACTGAAACAGGCTGGAGAATGGGTTTCTCAACATTACTGAAGAAGGAACTCAAGACTTGGTTCGGTACCAAAGCATGGTGGCAACAAGCTCTCCTCTGGTCTGCAATACTTGTTATGTTTGGTTCCGTTGGACTTGGAGATGCTGAAGGAGGCCTATTCATTTTCTATATGATAGCAACTATCTTCCCGTCAATTGCAGTCATCATCATCTCTCAGGAAAGAATCCTTGAGGACAAACGGTCGGGATCCGCAGCATGGGTTCTATCAAAGCCTGTATCTCGAACAGGATTCATCCTTTCTAAGTTCCTTCCTTCAGCACTTGGTTTTGCAGTATCTATGATACTCATCCCTGGAATTCTTTTCTACGCTCTAGCTATTGCAATGGGTTCACCAATCATGCTTGTTCCATACTTGGCTTCGTTGGTGCCTTTGATTCTTTGGCAGCTCTTCCTTTCGTGGCTGACAATGTGTCTTGGTACGTTCTTCGATAACGAGGGACCTGTGATGGCAGTACCATTTCCGTTCCTATTCCTAGGTCCAAACCTCGCACAAATGGATGGAGTAGGACCATATGGGCCTTGGGGCCTTGTGATGAACTCGATTAATTTGGTTTCTGAAACAGAATATCCACTATACCCTATAATTATCACAGTAGGAATTCTGATTGTATTTCTAATCGTAGCAATACTACGATTCAGAAAACATGAGTTCTAAAAAAAAGGAAACTGGAGGGGTTCCCCCCTCTCCAGTACTACTTTTGATTGCAGTCTTCCAAGCAAACCAGCGATGCCTTCGCCGCCCATCTGAGCAAGTTGTTCCTTCGCAAATTATGACCTCTCTTTCCTTCTAAACATGTATACAATAGTTACTATAGCGATAGAGGTAGCTCCTCCGAGAAGAACGATTGTCGTAATGATTTCCTGTTCAGAATTAGTTCTAGTATATTCAATCGTTTTATTCAATGTGATTCCAAGTGCCATTTTACTATCTTCAAGGTAGTAATTCATTACGCCATCAGTTTTCGAGAAATGAACCTCATAATGCCAATATGTCTGGCCTACAATAAAATCTTGATGTAGAATGTATCCCCAGATTAGCTCTGTTTCAATGAAAGTCGAGTTCGTACCCTGTAGGTGAGGCGCTTGGAACGACAAGTTATAGAGCCGGGTCAACTCGGACCAGTTTCCGATTAAGACCGCACGAAACTCAAAAAATCCCGAAGCCTCAGAACTGTTTGTATAGAAGATTCCAGAATGGCTTTGAATGTACGTCGCATCGCTCCAATGTTCTATATCCGTTGGCAACTCTGGCACCTGTGTTATACTGGCATACACATCAGCTTCAATCTCATGCTCTATTGTTTCAGTTGGTGGGAAATATACTGAGTGCATTCTAGTGTGGTAATG
This sequence comes from Candidatus Thorarchaeota archaeon, assembly GCA_016840825.1. The sequence goes on from JAEORN010000125.1 coordinate 30,813, forward strand.
ATAATTTGCTTGCTTCAATCCCCACTGGAAATTTGAATTGCCAATCACGGGAGAGATCTGTGAAACAAGAACCACTGCCATTATCAATGAGGGCAACAAAGCTGCCTGTGTATCCCTTCTTTTCATAACTCATCCGCCCAGTAGTTAATTCACAAGTCATTTTATTTAGAAGTTTCTATGTCTTGAATCTCCTTTCTCTCATCTCTTTGTGAAGTTCGATAGCATCAGCACTATGATTGAGAGAACATGAGTTCTAAAAACAAACAAACTGGAGGGGTCTCCCCCCTCCAGCACTACTTCTGTTTACAATATTCCAAGCAAACCAGCGACGCCTTCGCCGCCCATCTGGGCAAGTTGTTCCTTCGCAATCTGCTCATAGTATTGCTTGATGATAGATACCATCAGTAAGATACCAGTTCCACTGGCCAGTGCACCCAAGACATCCGCCGCAGCGGCAAGGACTCCTATGAGGAAACCACCAAGCCCTGCAACGACTGGAATATACCTCTCAAGAAGGCGTTCTAGGACCTTCTCACTCCTTCTGAATCCGGGGACGATGTACCCTGAGTCAAGGAGCTGCCGAGATACATCTCGCGGGGCTATGCCGCTAATATCCACCCAGATCTTAGAAAAGCCCCAACAGAGGAATATCATGAGTGTCGCATAGAAGAACACATGGAAGGGGCCATCTGGGCCTTCGGTTATTATGCTGAACAGCCCTTGCGGCGGCGTGATATACTTTGCAAGCCCACTTGTTGCTCGCATTTGTCCATCTATTGTTTCGTACTCTCCAAGTATGTTGAGGAATACATTCGTTCCTTGATGCCAGTTCCAGATGATCTGCCCAAAGAAGATGATGTTCGCATACAACGCCTGGGCAAGAATGACAGGAATATTTGAGGTGTACAAGAGCTTGATTGGATACCGAGCTTTCATGCCTCGATATTTCGCATACTGCAAAGGTATCTCGACTCTTACAGACTCCATATAGAGAACAAATGCAAAGATCACGAACGTGATTATCAATGCGAATATGCTCGGATCAATTCCGTTCCTAAAGAACAACTCTCCTGCATCGACAACAGGACTTGATGGAGTAACACCAACGCCAAAGAAACGAAGGATGTTCGAAGCCATTGCAGCGATGATTCCCTTGGGAAGGGAATCTTCACTGTTGTTCAGGACATTGAACATGTTGAACATGACTTGTCCAGCAACATTTGTCATGATGAACAATGATACTCCAGAGCCTAAGCCCCAGCCCTTCTGAATAAGCTCATCCATGAGGATGACAATGATGCCAGCGAAGAACAGCTGTAGGAATACTAGCACAGCCTGCTCAGGAGTTAGCTCTCCGTATGCATTACCAGCTATGTAAGCGATTGCTTGGAATGCGGTCATGAACATTGCTAGTACTTTCTGACCACCAGTGAACAGAGCACGATCTTCAGGGTCTCCAAAGTCAACGTTGATTATCTTTGAACCTGATAGGAGCTGCATCACCAGTCCTGCAGTAACGATTGGTCCTATACCGAGCTCCATCAGTGTTCCACGAGTACTAGCAAGGATAACTCGCATTGCCCATAGATAGTCAGTACCAGCCGCAGTATCAACGCCATAGAGCGGCAAGTGGCTCATAATCAAGAATACAATCAGGACTACAACTGTCCAAGTGATTTTTTCTCGGAATGATACCTCTCTGTCAGGTTGCTTGACTTCAGGCATCACTCTGACAAATGGTGATAATACCTTTAGAAATGTTGATGGCATTTTAGGACCTCATCTGCAGGATATTTTTGTGGGTTCAACTGGAGTATACCTTTAAAGCTAGTGGTCGCCCCAATCTGAACCACTCACTATGTATAGGGCGTTTCTTGATAATAACTTCCTAGGTTTAGCACTTGTACTAGAGCTCGAGGTTGGCTTCAGTTAATCCTTTTTCATCGGCATACTGCTGGCATACTTACTCATAGTTTGATGTCATCCGATGATAATAGGAACAAAGCTCTTGCCTACACCACGCACATTCAAAGAATAGATTATCGTCAATCTCATTATGATTACTGTTCGAGCAAGTTGAACATCGGAAATGGGAAAATCAGTCTATGAGAAGCAGGGTTTTAAAAACTTAGAAGGGGATTGGGGTCTTTTCACCCTCAGGCCTGAATGACCTGAGGGTAGAAGGATCGACAGCTTTAGTCTTCTTCCTTGAGGTCGAGTGTGCCACCGATTTCAAGTACCTTCTCTTTTGCCCTTGCACTAATATCTTTGACACCAGTCAAATCCATCTTCTTAGTGACCTTTCCAGAACCGAGGAGTTTGTCAATGCCAAGCTTTTTTAGATCAATTTGATATCGCTTTCCTTTCATTGTAACGATACCACGTTCAACAAATCTGTCAGCGGCTTCATCTAGTTCACCGACATTGATGGTACAGAGGGTTTCCGTCAAGTTCTGGGGTCGCTTGAATCCATGCTTTCCAAAGTAGTTAGGATTCTCAATCATGGTTCTGATATAATGATGCTTCTTCGTCCCAGCCATTCCTTTGCCACCGCGTTGACCAGATGCTCTGTGACCTTTAGTAAACCCATATCCTACAGATCGTTGTCCTCTCATTTTCCGGATTTTCTTCTCTTTTCGTTTTTGCATAATTGTCACTCCTCTACTATGCCTTCTTTAGGCGAACTTCCAATACACCATTTCTAATAGCTGACTTTGCTTCCTCTTTCTTCACCTTGGAAGGGAGTTCCAAACTCTTATGGTATGGACGCTCAGGATTGTCAACCTCTATTGTTAGTATATTGCCTTTGATTCGGACCTTGATTTCATCCTTATCAACACCAGGTAGCTCTGCAACGACAATGATTTCTTCAGGCTCTTGAATAACATCCACCAATGGCTCTAATTGAGGAGTCATCTTTGAGCCTTCATCATCTGGTGCATTACCAAATCGTTGAATGATTGGTTTCCCATCAGGTCCAACTTTCATTGAGAACCCAAAAACAAAGGGATTAGTGTTCTTGGGATCTCTCATGAATTCTTCCATCATGTTTGGATCCAAGAGTGAGCCGTCTTTCATCTGTCGCATCATTTGGTCCATCATTTCTTCGATCTGGCGAAACATAGACTCTGGAAGGAATTCACCTAGCCATCTTCGAAGAGCCTCACGAGTTTCATCGTCTGAGCCATCAAATGGATTATCATCCCAAGACACAGTGTTCACCTTATCCTATAACATTCTCTGGGCTAGTTGGTTTATATCTTCACCACGATATCCAGTAACTCCGCCCATGGTAACTGGATTTTTCTTCTTTCCATCAAATCCCTTCTTCGGGGGAGTTAATCGAAAGATTGGTTTAAGGCCTTCAACATCTGATATTGCTCCATTTCCTGTAATGATAGCCTTGGCTAGAGCCTTAATGGAACTGTGTGGTGAGTTCTTCTTCACATATGCATCGGTTAATCGACGATTTGCAGAAAGTCGTCCACGTTTCACAAGTAATTGAGCAAGTGTGTCCTCATCAATCTCACCCCAAGTTATGTAGTCCTTTGATTTTGTAATCATTCCTTGAATACTCGGAGTAGTTTTGAACACCCTAGCATGATGAAGTCTAACGAGACTAAGCTTGTGAAGGGTATCCTCAATTTGAGGACGTACACGAACTGTTCCACGAATTCTTATTGCAAGAATTACTTTATCATCAGCACTCATTACTCAGACACCCCCGTGTATGACCACTCTTGAGGTGGTAACATCCTGTAGGTGTTAACTAGTGCATCTACTAGAGCCTTTGCGAAGTTGGATGAGGTTCTTGACCTACCTTTAGTGATGGACCAGATGTCCTTAAGTCCTGCAATTCTGAGGACTATCTTTCCGACATCTGCAGTTACCAGACCAGTTCCTTTCGGAGCGGGGCGTAGTGTGACTCGAACAGATCCTGCTTGACCATCACTCACAAAAGGAATACTATGGGGATCAGAGCATCTACACTCCCATGACCCACAGCCTCTGCGAATGACTGTAAGATTCAATTTTGCTCGAGTTTCTGCCGCACGTACTGCAGGAACGAATTCAGCGGCCTTTCCTACTCCTATTCCAATGATGCCTTCACCATTTCCAACAACAACAGTGATACGAAAGCTCTTCTGCTGCCCACTGTCGGATTGCCTTTGCACCATCGTTACATCTACAACTTCTTGACGAAGATCAGGAAAGAGCATTGTCACTATCTCGGGCTCTCGAATAACATAGTTGTTCTCGAAGATTTCCTGTATGCTGTTGATATGCCCTTCCTTGACTAGACGACCGAGATGAGTCTTTGGCACCCATTCTTGGAGAGGGTCGACTTCTGTTCGTGGCTGCCTGCGTCTTCTTTGTTTACTCATACATAATCACCTACTTCTTCTTGCCTTTCTTGCCTTTACCTCGTGCTAACAGCTTCTTTGGCTTGGGTTTTCTTGGAATAGCACGCGGGGGCTTTTGTGCGGGTTTCTCCTTCTTTTTCTTAGCAGCCTTGGCTTTCGCAGGAGTTGTTGGCGGTTTTGCCTTCTTCTTCTTTTTGAGATCAGCCGCTGGAATAGCAAGGAGTGCTTTCTTCACAGCTTCAAACTTCTTTGGAATTCCTGTTATTGTAGTCTTCTTCTTTCCAAGACTAGAGAACATGTTGGTTTCTTGCCCAGAGAAATAATCAAGAGCTGCGACTACATGATTTCCAGCTAGTCGCTCCTCATCTGGGAGTACTTCCGGATTGTGAGGTACATTTAATCCGGCATCAACGATACCTTTGACTGCGGCATAGATCCGTGAGCCTTTTGTTGGCGGATTAAGACCAATGTCTAAGACTGCCTCATGTATTCCTCTGCTCTTCGCTCTCAAGCCTGCAAGAAGTCCCGTCAGATATGCGGCGGGTAGATTCTTCTTACCTGCATCCCAACCATGTTCGCCTAATTCAGTTGATACAGCGGAAGCTTGCGTCATATCGCCTACTACCTTTGCGCTTATTATCTGAACTATGATCTTAGTGTTGGTTTTTCGTATCACCAATCGTGGTTTTCGTGATAGCAAGAGTCGTCGTCGTCTATAGTAATTCGTCTTACCTTCTCTCCGTCGACGAAACTTAACTCGATATGTCGGACCTTGTGCCATTACTTGGACACCTCCAATCTTTGCTCTGAAATGTAGGTCCTAAGGTGAGCAGTATTCCTGAATGCGTTACCTTTTGCTTTCAGATATAACTCCCGATAGACCCTACGAGTAATTTTGCCTTCATCACGAAGGCGGCTTAGTTCTCTTCGCAGGGGGCGAATCTTATGCATCCATCTCTCCTTCTTTGAGAGTGTGGCAGTAGATTTTCCTTTTTTATGTCCAGGGCCTATTCTTTGTCCCTTGCGTTTTTGTGCTTGCACAAATCGAGCCCGTCCTCTGCTAACTCCCACTACTTGTTTCTTCTGAATTGCTCCTTCGTCAATGAGTCGTCTGATATCATTCTTTGTGATAGCTAAACTTACTTCATCCTGAAATACTGGATCAATCCAAACTCTTGATGTGCCCACCTTTAGGACATCGGCAGCAATTCGTTTCTGGGTTGAGAGCTTCATGTTTAGTCGACCTCCAAGTCATCCAGACCTTCAAGTTCCTCAAAGAGATCCTCTTCAGCAACACTCTCAGAAACGCCAGGATTAAGTATTCTGAACATTTGTGCCTCTGCTTTATCCAGAATGGTCTGTCGCTTCCGCATTCCTACAGTGCTTGCGATTCGGACAGCATGAACATCCGGGTCAAGACCTTCCAAATCGTCGGGCCTATACACCAGAGCTTCTACGTACCCAGAGGGATGCAACCCTCTTACTGCCTTTGGACTTCTATATCCGGCACTGACCATAGCAATTCGTCCACTTCTCTTTTCGCGAGTTGCACTATCAATACCACGGACCTTTCGCCAGCTATCGCTAATACGAGTCCAACGATGAGCTTGTTCATGCCTGAACTTTGGTTTCCGTTTCTTCTTTGCCTGTGCCAACCTGAAAAGGCGCTCGTCGATAGCAGGACCTGTTGTTTCAGGTTCAACTTTCTTTTCCTTCTTCTTTGGTTTGGCCTTTGGTTTCTCCTCCTCGGCTTCTTTCTTGGGTTTAGCCTTGGGAGTTTCTTTTTTCTTAGCTGCTGTTACCTCATCTTTCTTAGGCTTGGCTTTGGTTTTCTCAGCCTCAGCTTTCTTCTTTGGCTTTGGCGTTGCCTTTGGCTTTTCAGCCTTGGGCTTTTCCTCCTTAGCTTCTTTCTTTGGTTTAGCCTTTACTTCTTCCTTAGGTTCAGATTCCTTTGGCATAAGATCTTGTGCAGCTTTGATGATATTCTCAGCAGTTTTCAAGCCAAGTCCTTCGACCTTCTCTGCAAGCTTTGCGGGGTCAGCCTTAGATAGCGAATATGCTGTTTTGATGCCTGCCTCACGGAGCTTCTCTTCCATTGCTGGTCCGACTCCGGGCACATCTGTAAGTGATAGTTTCTTTGACATCCTCATGCCTCCTATACTATAGATTTAACTTCCTCACCCTTTCGCTTGCGAATGACATAGATACCATCTAGGAAGATACGGCGATCTTTGTCACGAATCTTCGTTGCAAGTTGTATGTTAGCTGCGCTTTGAGATACATCTTCGATGTCTATTCCTTCGATTATCACTTCATCCTCAGTTGTTTTGATCTTAACATCTCCAATTAGACGAGCAGATCTAATACCTCTCTCACCGATGAAGTTCTTAATGATGACATTGTCATCCTTAACCTCTACAGTGATAGGAAAGTGAGAATAGACAATTTTCATTGTATACTCATACCCATGTACTACTCCAATGCACATATTCCGGAAATGCGCCATGGCAGTCCCAACAAGTGCACGAGTTTTCTTTCTGGAGATCTCTGTCGATGCTACGACTTCATTGCCATCAAGGGCTAGTATGAGCTGTGGTTCTGGGAATGTCCTAGTTAGTGTACCCTTTGGTCCACTAACAGAGAGGGTTTTTTCCTCAAGGGTTACCTGGCACTCACCAGGAATCTCCATCCGCTTCTCGTATGCTACTCCTGACATTTCTCAGATCTCCTTAGTACACGTATGCTAGCAATCGCCCGCCTATGCCGCGGGTCTTAGCCTCTGCATGAGTCATAACACCCTCAGGTGTAGTGACTATCAGTATTCCATAATTGTAAGCTGGAAGGAATTGTTTCTCGAATCTCTCGAATCCATCCCGTTTTACAGGGAATCTTGGTTTGATGACTCCACACTTGTTGGTACGTCCCATCAACTGAATCCGGAACATTCCAGATCGTCCATCATCAACCCGTTCAAATTCTCCGATGTATCCTTTTGACTGCATAACCTGCAATACTCTCTCAATCAAGCTTGAAGCTGGAGCTATCACAACTTCGGGCTTTCCAACAAGCTCGCAATTGTAGATGCTTGCCATTGCATCAGCCAATGGATCTAGCAGTGTCATTTTTCTACCAACCTCCCTAGCTCATCTTACGGAAACCGAGCTTCTCCGCTGTTTCCCTAAAACAGCGACGGCACATGTTTAGTCCGTATGAGCGGATAATAGCTTGATGAGTGCCGCAGCGCATGCATGTCCTGCTGCCCTTTCCCATCTTCTTCCGGCGTTTTACTCGTTCTTTCTTTGTACTCATCTTAGATCACCTCAGAACAGATATGTCCGCTCACGCTCCTTTTCGAGAATCTCAATCCCGAACTCTGTTTTCATAAACACCATACTCTCCTCAGGAGTCAGCCTATGTCTGTAGGGCACCTTTGACCGTTGTTGCCGTCTTCTCTTTACTCGATATCCAGGGCGCTCAATACAGACAGTGATATTCATTCCCTGGATTCCTTTCTGAGGATCGTATTTTACATCAGGAATATTGATGTGCTCTGTTATTCCAAACGCAAAATTTCCATCATCATCCCAATTCTTGATTAACAGAATATCATCCTTAGCCTTGAGTGCTTTTGATAGGAATTCCTTAGCTTTCTCATGTCTCAATGTGACTCGTACTGCAATGGGTTCTTTTCGGCGGATACCAAAATCTCGAACTGTTTGTTTAGCACGAGATTGTACAGGACTCTGCCCAGTAATTTCCTCAAGAATCATTGATGCACGATTGAGGGGGTCACCACCGCCTGTACACATATCTACCACAACCTTTGAGATGTAAGGACGTCGCATTGGATATGCTTCCCAATCTTCGAGGTATAGTTTCTCATTGGGTAGTGCTACATCACTCATTTAGCATAACCTCCTGTGATTGCAAGATTGATTTTCGGTTTATCCTTGCCCAAGACGAAGACATATTCTAGTGCAGTTTGGAAGCTATTACCATCGGGATCTTGTACAGTAACAGTACTTGCATGAGTACCAACACGTTTCTCAATCTCAATGACTTTCCCTTCCATACCAACGTTTCTACCCTGAGTTACAATTGCATATGCACCTTTGTCCAATTTTATGGTGTCAAGTAAATTCTGCTCAGGAACAGAGATGACAAGAGTATCTAATGTCCGATAGTCTTCTGGTTTTGTCTTCTCCGGCAGTTGTAGATTTCGCCCATCGTGCAGGGTCAATTGACATTTTCCACCTGGAACCATCATCTTCTGTTGGATACGCCCCAGTTTGAACTTACTTTCATCTTCATCAATTGAAACTAATCGAAGTCCTCCACGAATCTTAGGCAATAGCCTAAACCTATCGCCAGAAGATTTGATCTCAATAACGTCCATCAGTCCCACTGGAAAGCGAGGGTCTTTTCTGGGCCGTCCATCAACGAGGACATCCCCTACAGATAGAATTGCCTTCACTTCACGCATGTTCTCTGCTCGCCCCAGTACCTCTCTCAGAAGAATAGCCAAGGTCAGGCATTCTTCTTTTCCGTGGGGTCCAGAAATTGGCTTAGTGGTAAACTTACCATGTTTCCTTTTGATAGGCCAATTCTTAGGAGCTGGCAAACGCTTCAGGTGCTTTTTCTGACCTCTTCTTGCCATTTAATCACTCTCCGCAATCTGGACTGTCTTTCTTGCCAGAAGCTCTTTTCGTTCATCATTAAGTTCTAATTTGACAAGCATTACATTCGAGGGATGAATGGGAATTTGTGTTTCCTTTCCATCTGATTTTGTTGTGGTTGCACTATCTACATAGACACGAATTTTGTCGTAGTCTATCCGGACGATTTTACCCTCAGTGTCCCGGAACTGTCCCCTCATAATACGTACAAGATCACCACTCTTCGGGACAAGTGATCGCATCGAATATTCTTCTCGCAGGAACTCATCAAGTCTACACTTGAGCATATTCTTATGTGAGTGCAGAGGTGACTTGTATATCTGAGCTCGTTGTTTCCCTGGGGATTTTGGACTAACTTTCTTTACCATCTAGATCACCTTACACTATTTTTGATGCGATTGCTGCTACTCTGGGCCACATGAGCGTAACTTCGCGTGCCATAGGACCTCGTAGTTCAGAACCTTGGGGTTCTCCACCAGGTTTGATTAACACTGCAGCATTATCTTCAAATTGCATCCAAGTACCGTCAGGTCTTCTGTAAGGTTTCTTTTGTCTTACAATGATTGCCTGAATCACTTGCTTTCGGAGTTCTTGTTTTCCTTTTGTAACGGCTACATTTACTCTGTCACCAACACCAGCCTTTCCAAGCTTTCGTAGTTTGCCTTTGTAGCCAAATACTGTAATCAGCTGTAGTTCCTTTGCTCCAGAATTATCAGCACACAGAATCTTAGCTCCAATGGGAAGACCTCGTGCAATCCTAGGAATGAACTTGCGGATACCTCTACCAACTTTCCTTGACATTTCTAGTCCTCCTTAACTACGCCACTCGGAGTGACTGATACTACGGTGAAGGAAATTGTCTTGCTTATAGGACGACATTCCACAACCTTTACCGTATCCCCTACATTGACTTCTATGCAGGGTGGAAGATATGCATGCTTCTTTGACCGTCTCCTTTCATATCGAAGATACTTTTTGACTAGACTAAGGAAGTCTGTTTGAAATGTGATTGCTTTGTGCATCTTTACACTTGTAACAGTACCTTCAAGGATTCTTCCTCTGACGGATAGAGTTCCGTGAAAGGGACAATTGAGGTCGTTACATACTTTCTCAGGTGGTTCAACATTTGGGATTCCAATGTTACGAACCTTGGGTTCATTCTTTGCCATCTTCACCATCTCCTGCTATGGCGCTTCTTCATTCTATCCTCTGGTCGCCCTTGTAAGAGATTACCATCCACTTCGACAAGTGTACCATCAGGGAGCTTGATTTGGAAGACACAGACTTCTTTGGGAAGTAGAACTTCACCTTCATCTGTCTCAAGTTGTATCATTTCTCTCGTTTCAGCCACAATCGTGCCTTTCTTTGACACATGACTAGGGTCTCGAGAACCAACTATGTGTGTCTCGAGTCCAATGATCTCATGATTGAGAATGTTGATAGGACTTATCTCACTCATTCTATGCCTTCAACTCCTCTTCACGTTGTATTGTGAGTATCCTCGCAATTGCTCGTTTTACAGCGCGTGACTTGTACGGATTATCTGTCCCTCCACCAGTCGCAAGATCGACTCTAATAGAGGAAAGCTCATCGTAAAGCTCTTGCAATTTCTTCTGACGCTCTGTTGGAGTCAATTTCCGGATGTCCTTTGCTGTCAGTTGCGGCATCTATTCATCTCCTCCTTCATCGAAGCCATCTAATTCTTCAAGCTCCTTCAAAGCAGCTTCATCGATATCTGGACCTTCATCTTCTACCTCTGGAGAAGAATCATCTTCTACCTCAGAATCTTCATCAGTCATTTCATCGGTTGATTCAGGTTCATCTTCCACTAATTCTAACCCGTCCAGTTCCTCAAGCTCACGTAGTTCATCAAGATCTGTGATTCCTTCAAGACTTTCCTCGACATCTTCTACTTCTTCTTCGGAAATTTCCTCTTCTTCTGCTGCTGCAACTGGGATTTTCTTCTTCTTCTTGGCCTTCGGTTTCTTAACAATAATCACACCGGGCAACTTGGCATCAGGCCGCATAATTCGAACCTTGATTCCAATGACTCCAGGCTTTAACACAGCTTTATCGTCAGCCTCATCAACAAAGATAGTAGCGGGTTCACCAGTTTTTGCTATGGTTCCCTGCTTGAACTTCTGATAACGAGCACGTCTACTAGATAGTTTTCCACTAACAATAATCTCACATCCAATCGCACCGGCACGCATTACTCTTCGAAGAATCCAGTAGGCCATTCGTCTAAATCGGACACCACGTTCCAATTGCCTCGCCAGACGAGAAGCCATTACCTGTGCGTTAAGCCAAGGATTCTCAATTTCGGACACTTCGACTTGAACATTTTCAATTCCAAATTCATGCTCAAGGATATCTGTTAGTTCTCGTATTTTTGCACCTCTTCGACCGATAACCACTCCAGGACGCGATGCATGAATTACGACCTCAGTCCTCATAGGCATTTTTCGGATCTCAACACCACCATATCCTGCAGAGTTCAGTTCATATCCAAGGAACTCATCAATTGTGAGCCGCCGGGTATTCTGTTCGATGAAGTATTTGATTGCAGACATTATGCCACCTCTTCTAATACAACTTCCACATGGGAAGTGTTCTCAAAGTAAGGACTACTACGACCAAAGGCTCTCTCTACGTATGCCTTGTAGGTTCGTCCTCTTTGTGCGGCAGCATGAATGACTCTGAGTCTATCAATATCTAGGCCCTTGTTGTCAGCATTTGCTTCCGCATTCTTCAGAATCTTCAGAATATTCTGTGACGCTTTTACAGGATGCCCTCCAGGACCCCATTTCTTGATGCCGGGGTGATGTCCCCGCTTCTTCCTATGGCGCCTATAAGGAATCCAGGCTTTCTCCTCAATGACACTCTCGAGGAGTTCAATTGCTTTATCCAGCATCATTCCACGAAGCTCATTGCATATCTCTCGACAATGTTTTGGAGAGCATCGCATATTACGACCACTAGCTATAGCGGTCCTATCTGGATCAATGCCTATAATGGAATATCGATATGATGGCATCATGCCTCACTTCCGGTGCGTTATTTTAACTCAATACACCTTGCACTAGCTAGGCGCGTTGATTTCGTATATCGAACTCAAGAGTCACTCCAGAACCTTCCGGCACACGTATGCAAGTGGTTCTCGCGAGCAGAACAAAGTTGCTTGCACTGCTTCCTTCCGTTCTGAAACAACTATTTTCAGAGACCGACAGAGGTCAGCGCGTTGAAGTCTACTTAAAAGTATTATGAAAGGCCATAACTAGGTCAGGGGTTATTCCCGAATTCAGCAGTAACTCTGCGTAATGCTGGTAATTCAACGGATTTCTCGATAAGAGCTACTCCAGCATTCGTGAGTGTGCCCTTAACGTAATGAATACCAGCAGATTGAAGATAGACTAATCCGTTGTTCTTTAGATTCCTAAGACTTCCAAGCACAATCTGAGTCACCTCTTCATCCGTCAATTCGATTCCTTT
>JAEORN010000126.1 GCA_016840825.1 Candidatus Thorarchaeota archaeon
AGATAGCTCGTAATATTGAGATGGTTAGAGTGGAGAGTGTTGCAAGCAACTTCTCAATCGACCTTCTTCGTCAGGCTATCGATGTGCGACTTGATCATGAGCTAATGGAGGACAAGGACCTCACATCCCAACAGGTGGCCGATGCTATCCAAGACAAGATCAAGGCGAAAGGTGAGGTCGAAGTGGGCGAGGATGCAATCTATGTCTATCCTGCAAATGAAGGACTAGCAGACCTACAACGTCTCAATGAGAAGATTCGTGACATTCGAGTCAAGGGTATCAATGATGTGAATCATGTTGTTATCCGAAAAGAAGGTGAAGAATATGTTCTCTATACCGAAGGTTCCAATTTGATGGATGCTCTTGAGGTTGAGGGTATCAATCATCACAAGGTATACACTAATAACCTTCGGGAAATCTTCCAAACACTTGGCATCGAAGCCACACGAAATGCAATCATCAAGGAGGCAATGAGCGTTCTTGATGAGCAAGGTATGGATGTAGATGTCAGACACATTATCCTAGTTGCAGATATGATGACCGCAGATGGAACAATTCGTCAGATCGGTCGTCATGGTATCTCCGGTTCCAAGAATAGCGCACTCGCACGTGCTGCATTCGAGGTCACTGTCAATCATCTATTGAACGCAGGTATCGCAGGAACAAAGGATCCACTACGTGGCATTACGGAGAATGTCATACTCGGGCAACTCATTCCGTTGGGAACTGGTGCTATCGACCTTCTTATGACCCCACAACCAATAGGTTCTAAGAAATAGATGGCTTGCTAGAGCGGAATCGTTAAAACAAAACTCCCAAAGAAACGGCCCAGTTTCTGGGCTTATCTTAAGTCACAGTTGAAAAAAAGAGGTTAGATAATTGAGCCTAAATCAGCAAATCGCTAGCGCAGTAGGTACAGGTAAGTGCAAGATTGGCGCCAAGTCCTCCATTGATGCCGTCAAGAAAGGCGTGGCCAAGTTAGTCGTGGTCGCAGCCAACTGCCCAAGGGATGAACGCGATGATATCGATCGATATGCCCAGCTTGGAGGAATTAAGGTACAGGTCTTCGAGGGCACCTCATGGGACCTTGGAGAAGCTGTAGGAAAACCATTCATGATATCTACTATCGCAGTCATTGAACCTGGCGACTCAAAGATCCTGAAGATGACGTGAGGTCGATATATTTGACCAACATCAAACTATCCATGGACGAGATGCAGCTCATCGCTACATTTGAGCGCATAACTGGCGCAGCTGCGGTTGATGTCGTCCGTGATGACCAGGGTAATAGACTCATCTTTGTTGTACGTCAAAAGCAGCTTGGAAGAGCCATCGGTCGTGGTGGCGAGAAGGTGAAGGCTGCAGCAGATGCATTCGGTAGGCAGGTCGATGTCGTCGAGATGGCAGACACCGCTGAGGACTTCGTCAAGAGCGCACTAGCTCCAGCGCGTGTCGAGAAGATCAAGATATCTGAGAACCGTGATGGTGATCTCATCGCCTATGTCACCGTGAAGAAAGAAGACCGAGGTATCGCTATCGGACAGGGTGGGCGCAATGTCGCACGAGCACGAATACTCGTTCGTAGACATTTTGAGCTCGAGAACGTCATGATAGCATGAAAAACCTCTCCGTTTCATAATGCTTTTAAGCATACAAAAGGCGGGTGCTCTGACCACTCGCAGAGCATACCATGTTAGGTAGGCTCAGCACAGTTTCCCTAAAGAGGTAACAAACATTGTCACCAACAAAAAGTCCCCTCGGTGAGTTCGCCGCAAGGCCACTCAGCCGAAAGCGAAGGAAGTTCCGCTGGAAGAAGTCCAGCTACAAGAGCCGAACTTTGAAGCTCAAGAAGAAGACCGACCCACTAGAAGGCGCTCCACAAGCTCGTGGTATCGTTCTAGAGAAGGTGGGTATCGAGTCCAAGCAACCCAACTCAGCTATTCGTAAGGCTGTCAGGATGCAGCTCTCAAAGAACGGTAAGCAGATCACAGCCTTCCTCCCCGGGGATGGCGCGCTCAAGTATATAGACGAGCATGATAGGGTGACAGTAGAGGGAATTGGTGGTGCTATGGGTGGTGCTATGGGTGACTTGCCTGGTGTGCGTTGGAAGGTAGTATCTGTGAATGGCGTAAGCCTAGAGTCTTTGATATATGGCAAGAAGGAGAAGCCAATTAGATAGGTGGTTGACATGTCAGAGGAAGAGAAAGTAACTGAAGGCGAACTAAAAGCCGAAGAGGGACCCGTGAAGGTTCCACATGTCGCTCCTGATCTACTACTTTTCGGAAAGTGGGACGCGACTGAGGTTGAGATAAAGGACCCTGGTCTGGTGCGGTACATTTCACTTAAGCCCACACTTATACCCCATACATCTGGAAGGCATGCTCACAGACCATTCAGGAAATCCCGTATCCCCATCGTTGAACGATTCGTTAACAAGCTCCTAAACGCTGGAAAGCGAAAGGAGAAGAAGACACGAACCGGTCGCAATGCTGGTAAGAAGATCAAAGCTATCAATATACTTCATAGAGCATTTGAGATGATTCATTTCAGGACCGGAATGAATCCCATTCAAGTCCTCGTCACAGCTATCGAGAACGCAGCTCCTGCTGAGGAAACTACCCGTATCTCCTATGGTGGGATGGCCTACCCGCGCTCAGTCGATGTAGCTCCACAACGCAGAATTGATCTTGCGCTCAGGTCTCTCTCAGTCGGTGCAGTCAGAAATGCGCACAAGAATGCAAAGAGCCTCGAGGAATGTGTCGTAGACGAGCTTCTTCTAGCCTACAAGGGTGATGCAGCAAGCTTTGCTGTATCTAGGAAGGAAGAACGAGAGCGTGTAGCACGTTCTGCAAGATAATCATAATACACGGTACGGGCCTTTCCGTGCCGGTCTTATTCTCTTTTCAACTACATATCTTAGGCAGAAATAGGCCTAGGTAACCATAATAAGAAGGCACTTAGGCATGTATTCCCACCAATGGATGGGCATGAAACGATGTTCGACCCTGACATAAGCGACTTTCAGGCAGATGACAGTACAGTTAGGGCTGAGTATCGTACCGATCTTTATCACGTTCGAATACTCTACTTGGATTCAGGGGTCTATGTTCTCCAACACAGAGAACGTGATTTTCGTCCTGAGATAGACCTCTACACCCCATGGTCTGGATGGATCATTGAACTCGAAAGCGCGAACTTCGCCAAGGTGATGTGGGCCTTCGCTCGGGAGGTTGTTGAGCGGTCAGCAGTGGAAGAGTACAGGTGGGGAGCCGAGGCTCGAAGCTTCTGACTCGTTTTGAAGGATGGAGGTTTTCTATGCCTGATTACGATGAGCTGCACAGGAAAGCACGAGAAGATATCGAAGTAGCTATTTCTGTTTGGACTGACATCTTAGGTGCTGAATCTCGGCAAGTAAAAGCGGCGTATGTGAAAGGCTCTGCTATCAAAGTCTGGGAATCTCCTATTGATTATGTGCCATTCGCTAGTGACTTGGATATTCACATACATATGCCCGAAGGAATCCCCCTTCTTCCCCCAGATTCAGATTTTGCAGACGCGATGAATATCTCTGAAGAATATGAATCAAGATTCATTCAATCCCATCCTGACCATCTTCATATCCCAAGACCGCAAGTACTACCAGTGAATCGTCTAAAGGCTCATGTGAATTACGTTCCTCCGCGTCCTGGAGATGTAAGAATGCTCTTTGGTGATTTCGAGTCAGAACCTCTCCCTGATATCGATACAATTAGACGCATAGACATTGAGAACCTTCAGGAAATACCCTCATTCCTTGAATCTCTCCCTCTTACAGTGATTGATCGGTTTGGTATCGAATTCTGGTCGGTTATCCGGTCTATGGGTTGGAGAGTATCCCCTTCTCCTGTACGTCTGTTATCCCAGACCTTTGATGATCCATTGGAGTTGTGGGTATGGAACAGGACAAGCATCATGGATTTACTAGAAGAAGAAGGATACGAAGAAATAGCTCGATCCTACAGAGGATTCTACATGTCCGCTTGGGATGCCTTTCTATCAGATTTCAAGGACTCACAAGCAATCAGGGCATGTGTGAAGCATGGTTTCGCTCTGCTAAAGAGATGCTTTGAAAAGAGTCAAGACTTCTCCAATGGAAGGGTCTAGTTCAATGGCAATGAGGAAGGTGAGATGAACAGGCTGTATCTTGCATGGTTTGCAATCCTTCTAACGACGATTATGTGGGCAACCTCCCTTATCTTCGCCAAGATAGTATATACAGAACTCACTCCAATACTCTTCGTTGCTTTACGTTATACCATTGCAAGTCCTTTTCTCATTACTTTAGTACTCCTATCAAGGAAAAGATCTGAGAAGTTACAGAATTCACGTATCTATTGGAAGAGCATCCTATTAGCAGGGATCTTTGGGCCTTTTCTCTCACAAGTCCTTCAGTACATAGGTTTAGGCATGACAAGTGCTGGTGAAACACTTCTTTTGATCAATATGAGTCCTGTTTTTGCAGTCATCTTGGCTGCCCCTCTGCTAAAAGAACCGATTACACACGACAAGATCGGTGGATTGGTTCTTGCGACACTTGGAGCGTTCTTCATAGTGCTGGGAGGTGTTTCAATAGATAGCGGGTTCGGAATGCTCAGGATTGCTGGCGACTTGATTATTATATTTTCCACTCTACTCTTTGCACTCAATGGTATCGCTGGGAAAATCGCTGTGGGAGGAGTTGATTCCATCTCAGTAACGACATTCAGTACGCTGATCGCAGTTCCGTTCATTTGGATATCAGCCGCACTCTTTGAGGATATCTCCATTCTCTTTCATTTGAGCCCTCTAGTTTGGATTATCATGCTTTGGGTTGGCATTATTAACTCGGTCATTTCCTTCATTCTCTACTATGAAAGCATGAAGTACATAGAGGCATCAAGAGTGCAGATTACCCTCAATCTTATCGCTGTTTGGGGAATTATCATGTCTGTTTTAATTCTAGGAGAACCCACCTCAATTCTTCAGATATTTGGAGGGATACTCACTATCATTGGAGTGGTAGTAGCGCAGAAGCGACTAAATGGGTCAAAAATGAATGAAATCTCTCAAAATGATAGTCACAAATTGTGACCTTATTCTGTGACCCTCTCTTGTGGCTTCGGTATATATACTAAATCTGAGTGGTATATCTTGTGAAATATCATGGCTCTAGCAACTAATACCCGAACTGAACTCGTGAAGAAGAACAAGCATGAGATCATCAAGACTCAGGCTA
>JAEORN010000127.1 GCA_016840825.1 Candidatus Thorarchaeota archaeon
AATAACCAAATGATATAACAAAAGCGAGGACAGCCATAACCCCATAACTGCTAATTATTATCTTATGATACTTATCGGAAAAAAACTGTTTATCTTTTCTTATAATTATAATTGCCCACGCTGCCAGCATAATAATTACAATTCCCGGGCCCACCACCCGCTCTATATAAGGGCCAGCACCGGCATAATACCACTTGTAAAATAAAGGCGTCATTACATAATCAATCAAATCAGGCGAATACATCTCAATTGCACAACACGCTAGAACAATGCAAAGGAGAGGTTTTGGTATGATAGCAGGAAACAGAGTCAATTATTGTTTGATCTTGTCTATGAACTCTTGAAGATCAGCACTAAAGTCCTCATTCCGGAATCGATCTTCAAGTATTCCAAAGGTAGCGATATGCTCTGAATCTGGAGTCATCTCAGCAAGACGCGGAAACATGTTCTTGTATGCCTCTGACTTCGAACAGATAAAGAACGCAACACGTTTCCCTTTCAAATCGACTTTTTGCAAATATGTTCGAAGGGGTGGAATTGGATTCCATGCCCATATCGGAGCTCCAATGATGATAGTATCATAATCTTGGGGATTCTTCTTGTACTCAATCTCGGTTAGCTTCTGTGCCCTTGAGTCACGTCCTGCGAGTAGCCAATTGAGTTTCCCCTGACGATTCTTTTTGTCAATAATCTCATCAATATCAGCGGAGAGTGCTGTAGCAATACTCTGTGCGATTGTTCTATTATTTCCAGTTCGAGAGTAATATACGACAAGGTGCGACATACAACCACGAATTGATTTCTCTACACGCTTACTTAAAACTCGACCTGTTCAACTTGAACGGAATTTACAAGATATATTACTCAATGAATTTTGAGCTAATATTTACTTTACAAGGATTAATAATAGACCTGATGAAAAGTCATATGTAGGAGGCTTAGAAGACGAAGCGGATAGGAAAGACTCTATCAATTATTGTTTGTTTGTGTTTAGTTATATCAATTATCGTACCAGTAAGCTCAGTTGTAGTCTGGTCAGATGACTTCAATGATGGGAATCTTGATGGATGGACGACATTTGGGTTGAATATGACTGGAGAAGTTCCAATCGAAGTGCCAGCCAATTACACACTAGATGAAGATACTCTTAGATACCAAGGAGATTTCAGTACCTATGCATATCACGAAAGCGCTGTTTCATTCGGTACTTGGAGCTTTGATGTTGATTGTGTTGATACTCCGCGACACCATTTCTACATAGCTTTCATGTGTGATGGAATAATCGATCCCGAAGATATCTTTGGTAGTATTCCTGCCGAATATGGCTTAGCGATTGTCACAGATGTATTCGGTTCGTTTGACTCGGAATTCGTTCTTTATCGACGAGCTGCCGGGGATACGAATATTGCTCAAGTCATCGATACATATTCCCCATCAGACATGTCTGGGTGGTTCCACATCGACATTACTCGAAACTCAACAGGAGATTGCCATGTCTTTATCAATGGTACAGATAGAATGCAGGGACTAGCTAACATAGCGGTTACTTCTGACTATTTCGGATTCTATGGACCTGCTGGACCAGCCATTGATAATGTGGTTGTCAGTAACAGCATTGATGTCACACCCCCTACTCCAACAGATAGTTTGACCGATTCTGACACGGATACTGGTACAATTCCGGATATGACAGGGATCATCTTAGTTGGTAGTGGGATAGCGATTGTCGTTGTGATAATTGCTGTGGTGTTCCTGAAGAAACGAGGTTGAACTATCAGAAATCCTGCTAGAAGAGATACCTATTCAGTAGATATCACTTCTTCTTATTTCTGAGATGCAAATAGATGGGGAAATAGCACATATCCATTCTTTCTAGGAACAGGAAATCAAGACCAATAGAAACAAATTTCTCAGACCATTCAGTTTAGGGCATAACATAATGAAATTGAAAACCGAAGATGAAAATCAGGGAATTTATTAGCAAATTAATTATTTAAACGATAATTAAAGAAAGGAGCATCTCGATGAAGTGGTATGGAGTTCGCATAATTCATGCTGTAGTAATTCTCTCACTATGTCTAGCTGCCTTTAGCATGAACCCTGAGGCTGTAGTTGAGAAGAATACAAGTAGTAATTTCAATCTTGCCTATGAATATGATCCACCATTAATTACTCCTCACCCAGATGTGACTTTCATTTATGGCCAAACAGGTGTCCTGCTATCTTGGAACGTATCAGATGAGAATCCCCAGATGTATAGAATCTGGCTAAATGGAGTGTTTATCCTGACTAACCCTTGGTCTCTCAATGACACTGTTATACAATATGATGTGAGTTGGTTACCGATAGGGAAACATAATCTATCAATTATTCTTTATGACGCAAGTGGCACTACATCCTATGATGATGTTGTAATCACAGTTATTTCGGATGCGTTTGCTCCTGTGATTGTATCACCTTCCAGAATAACCTATGTAATCGGTGAGACAGGCAACTACATTGCTTGGGAGATATTTGACCATAACCCAAGTTACTTCGAGATTTCGTTGAGAGGGAGGGTTGTATATGCTGCGGAATGGTCAACTGATTATCTGGTGGTAGAGTATAATGTAGACGGCCTCGGTGTTGGAGGTCATTTGTTCAAACTCACCGCATATGGCATTGGTGGAAAATCAGTTGGAAGAGCTCTTGTCATTGTTCATCCGAAATAGAAAAGACTCTTGCTTCATTGCCAATGCATAAAACGAGCCATTAGAGAACTAGTTCGATAGGAATGAGTTCAATTGATTTTGTGAAGAGCATGGTGGAGTGCACTAGGAACTGGCGCGAAAGAGCTTTTCAAAGCCTACAGGAGAACGATTGTACTGACATAGCCTTCAGACCTTCATCAGGGATGTCATCCATAGGATGGCTTCTTGCACATCAAGCGGTGGTTTATGATTTTGTGTTGAATGTGCTGATTCAAGGAACACATCTCAAAAAGCCTGATTTCTTCGATATATATGGTGGGAGTCATAGTGATCAAGGTGACTGGAAAGGAACAACACTCCAAGAGATTGAAGATTATTTCGACTCAACTGAGAGCGATTTTCTTTCATGGATTGAGAATACGACGGAAGATGACATGTATCGTAAGCTAGACGAATCCTGTCCTTCTAGGTATCATCAAGGCATGCGCGTTCTTGATGTGATATCAGATATGTTCGCCCACTTAAACCATCATAACGGGCACCTGAGTGCGATCGATGGAGATTGGTGCAAGCAAAAGGAACTCTACTAAACGGAACATTCTACCAATGCTCTCATATTCCTTCAAGCCCAAAACCCGTCTGCATGAGTTCTGCAAGTCTAGCAAGAAATCGTGTTGCAGGAGCTCCCAGGGAAACCTCTTCATCGAACATTACTGTGGTGCTGAGGAACTCGCCAAGCTCACTGGGTTTGTCATAATCTCTTGGTTTCTTTGCGATCCCGCCTAGTGCTATTACGAGAGAATGTAGACCAATAGGGATAGCCCAACCTCCACCCTTCCCAAACATTCCCACGGCAGTTACAGCTACAGTTCCCATCATCAGTTTCCTGAGAAACGGATCGGACTTCAGTTTCCACCAGAATGGCTTCCCCAAGAGACCTCTGATCTTGAGTGAGAAGCTTAATGGTGAAGATTCTCGCTTACCATCCCCAGATTCGCTCCTCTGAGCTTGACGAATCTCATCGTGAATTTGTCTGAAAGTCTTCTCATTTGCCCTTCTGACACAATATGTGGTAGCGAATCGTTTTGATTTGATCTCCTTCTCGATGATAATACCAACATCGACATCATCAAAGACAACAAGCTTCTTCTTACCCTTCTTGATTGCTTGGACCTCGGGGTGCTCGCTAACGGCCTGCCCGACACACCGTATCACCCATGCCGTGAATGATAATTTCTCACCTGTCTTCGCTTCGTAATCTGAAATGAAGTTTCTAGCATCGGTGACATCAATTTCCACTAGACCATAGATACGATGTTTAGGTGCGAGATTATCTAGAAGCTCCACCGGTCTATTGGATCTGCGAGTGATTTCTCTGAATGAAACATTATCTTTAGTTTTTTTGGACTCATCTTCCGAGTCATTCCTAGGTGAATTCAAAAATCCAGTTCCTCCGAATATCTTTGCGTGTATCAGGTATAATACCCTTTGCCTGAAATTTGGCATCTTGTTTATTAATCGCTTAAGGTACTACAATAAGCATGCCCGAAAATATTACCATATCAGGTTCCGTAAAACCCGAGTTCGAGGTTGTTCGGGAAGCATTCATAGAAAACTTCGAGCTTCGTGATGAGCTTGGTGCTGCATGTTGTATCTACTACAAGGGAGAGAAAGTGGTTGACCTTTGGGGGGGTATACGAGATGAAGCTACAGGAGAGCCATGGGAAGAAGACACCATGGTACTTGTATGGTCAACGACGAAAGGTCTGTCAGCACTAGCGATGGCACTCGCCCATTCACGAGGACTATTTGAGTACGATGAACCTGTGGCAAAGTACTGGCCTGAGTTTGTTCAGAAAGGAAAGGAGAAGATCACTGTCCGACAATTGTTTGCACATCAAGCAGGACTCTATGCATTCAAGGAACTAGGTGATAAGGATACTATTGCGGACCTCGACCGCCTTGCTGTGGTCCTAGCTAGTCAGAAACCATCTTGGGAACCCGGAACTCGTCATGGCTATCATGGGTTGAGTTTAGGATTCTATCAGAGTGAACTCTTGCGTCGGGTTGATCCGAAAGGTCGCAGTTTAGGACAATTCTTTCAGGATGAGATTGCTACTCCGCTAGGGATTGACTTCTACATTCGACTTCCTGAGGATATCCCGAATTCCAGACTTGCACCTCTCAGGGAGATGAAGTTTGGTCTTTCAGCTATGCGGTCGGTACCAATCTCATTTATTCTCACAGTAATGAATCCTAGATCTGCAGCACGTCGTGCATTGATGGGAACAGAGTTTTGTCTAGACAAGAATCGGATCTATGCTCGTAACTATGAAGTACCATCAGGGGGAGGAGTAGGTACAGCTCGCGGAATCGCGCATACATATGGCGTGTTTGCGGCAGGTGGACAGGAACTTGGCTTACGCAAAGAAACACTCAAAGAGCTGATGAAACCACCAATATCACCTTCCCGTGGACTTAGAGATGAAGTATTGAGAGTAAATTCACGCTATTCACTGGGATTCGCCAAGCCAGATCCAGAGGACCCATTTGGCTCTCCCAGTTCGTTTGGTATGATGGGGACAGGAGGTTCTTTTGGATTTGCAGATCCGCAATATGAGCTAGGATTTGGATATGTCCTGAATGGAATCGGTACTTCATTTCCATTGGATCCAAGAGCAATTGCATTATACAAAGCAATGTACGAGTCGATAGGTGTTTCAGAACTTTCAAAGAAATAAAAAATGACAGCAGTGGGATATGTGGTGTCAAAAGAAAAAGCATCGAGTTGGCGCAAATATCTCCAACTCGATCTATTTTGATTACACAATCAAATAATGTGATGCCAAAGCAATAATAACTACTGCAGTCAGAAGCCACTTTAGAAGTCGTAGAGCTCTGTATTTTCTATTCATCTCATCATCAAAAGGAACCCATTCACTCTGGAATCCAAGGAAGATTCCGATAAACATCAAAGCTAGTAGGGCAATGCCCAGAAACCAGCCAGTTATTATGTAGGTTTGAGAGATTGGAACATAAGTCAATCCGTGAACAAAAGCCAGGATTGTCGCCAAACCAGGACCTGCTTTGTGAAGAATGTACAGATTGTTATAGGAATTGGGTCGTTTTCCAAGACCTTTCACAATCACGAAAATCAATCCAAGTACAACCAGAATCTTAGCGATATCAGCAAGCATTCTATAATTACCTCCTCTAGAATGATACGACACCCAGACTATGGGTCGGTATCTTGTTCATCATCTCTCCTGCGAATTGCTTACTCTTGGCGATTCGCACTTCATCAGGTTGGTTTAGAGTATATTTCCTCATACTTGCATATTCCCTGAGCTCTGGATTCTCTGAGGCCATCATATGTTCAGCTATGACCTTTGAAAGCTCTCCTTGGCAATTGAGAATCCCTAAAAGATCAATGGATTCTTGAACAAGCTCTCTGCACTTACGTACATACTTCTTTGCAACTTCAGACTGCTCTGCTGCCGCATGTGTAATGAAAAGAGCGACTTGTCTATTCTGCATCTTCTCTTTCAAGAATTTGACAATAGGACCTACAAGTCCATGCTTTTCAATTGGCGAGCCAACAAAGACAATGTCATACTGATCAACATCAGTCACTTCATCAACAGGCATAATCTCCTTTTGACCACCAATCTCATCGAAGATCGCCTCAGCAATCTTTCTTGTGTTTCCCGTTCGGGAGCAATATGTTACCAGCGAATTCATTTCAATCACCATTCACCATTGGTCTAAAATTTAGACCGTTAGTCAAAATTAGTTAGAGCTCAATCCTATATAAGTTTTTACCCAAAGTCAAAAAATTATACCGACAGTATAACTTATAAGAGATTGGGGAGTAATGAGAGTACAATGACAGCACCAAAGGAAAGACTCTCCAAGTCTGATAGGAAATATCGTAATCAACGACAGCTGATAATTCAGGCTGCCAAGAGACTTTTCGAACTCAAGGAATACGATGATGTGAGTATGGAGGATATCGCAGATGAGGCGGCTGTAAGCAAGCAAACACTCTATAACTACTTCAGCAGCAAAGAAACAATCTACTTCGGAATAGGAATTGCTGATTTCATGAACTTGATGGAGAGCTCGGAAGCGGCTGCTCGATCTGGATCAACTGGCAGGGAGCAAGTATTGAATCTAAGTGAGAACTTCTTCGTATCCCTGAAGGATGATCCACTGAATACGGAAATCGCTCGACGTTTCACGGTCACAAATAATCAGATGAATGGAATAGCGAACATCACGCTACAAAAGAGAGCAAAGAAGTCCTCTAAGGACATCGAGAAGAAAAGGAGTCTGGAAGACCTTTTGGCGGACTATCTTCAGAAGCTAAGGGACTTTGAGCAAATCTGGAACACAGCGATAAAGAAGGGAGTCAAAGATGGAAGCATCATATCCAAACTATCCCCGGAACAGCTCTTCCAATACATCGGTGTCATTATCTGGGGAACTGTGGATCAGATGAAGTTGAGAACAATCCCCTTGGAACGCGTGAAGCTCGATGACTCAAGGATGTTAGAGGTCACTCTTGAGGTGATTGATGGATTGCTTGGTAAATAATGAGAATTCTGAGCAGGCGAATCCCCATAATTCGGAAGAAAAATAAGATACCAAATCATCGTTAGTCTTTGGCTAGTATAATGAATATCTTCCAAGGTATCAAATCCAGCAAGAGCACTAGAGTATTACTTGTCGGAGTAATCATTTGGCTTATCGGAGCCGTTTCGACAATTGCACTGACCTACTATGCGGATCCAAATCATCCGTATACCGTTCAGCACCAAACACTTGAGGCCGAAGACGGCACACTCATTCAAGCAATGGTGTATACTCCAGTCGACACATCGAGTAGCTTTCCAGGTATCGTTGTTGGACATGGATTCTGCGAGAACAAGGAATACATGCAAGCACTCTCAATTGAACTTGTGAAGCGGGGCTTTGCAATTGTTTCAATTGACTTTCGAGGTCATGGATCATCAGACGGATACCTTAGCGATTTTGCACGAAATAATGGACTGGTCCAAGATATGCTGGCAGGAGTTGACTATCTTGATAGCCTTGGATTTATCGATCGAATTGGTTTAGCTGGACATTCAATGGGTGGAGCAACGTCTATGTTGACCGCATCACAGAACCCAACACGGATCAATGCGACCGTTGCAATCGGAGCACTTACAACCTTCTCATCAGGCGGGAATATCAGTGATGTACATAACTTGCTCGCAGTCTTTGGTCTATATGAGCAGGGAATCACGATAGACGAGGGGTTGGACTTTCTTAGGACTTATACAGGCCTTGAGAACGTTGAAGTTGGTACAATATATGGTAGCTTTGTATCCGGAACTGCAACAAAGGTGGTGGTAAGTCCATATTCAGAACATCTCTTGGAACCCATCAACTCAGACATCATCTATCAAGCAGTCCTGTGGTTTGAACAGGCCTTCAATGGTGCAACATCACCGGATATCCAGTTGACCTCACAATTCCTCATCGTATCGCTTGCTGTTTCCTTGGTCGGATTGCTAATGGTACTTTTCATATTCATGGTGTATCTGGGTAACTACATCTTCAAGCGAAAGCAAATACATCCGCGTGTATCCTCAGATTCAGAAAAGTTCCCTGTCAAACCGATCTTGGGCTACTTACTGGCAGCAGTGATAGGGTTCATTCTCTTGATTCCGCTCTCATCCTATTTTGAGGACATCGCGCCTATTACTATGTTCAACTCAGTCTTTGCAGGGCAGGTGGTTGGACTTGCCACAGGGGTTTTTGTAGCGATTCTCCCATTCTCATTCGAAGGCCGCAGATTACAGTTAGGGAAAATATCTGATAGAGTCAAGGAGATGGTAGTGAATGCACCCTTCTTGTCGATACTCTATGGTATCATCGCGGGGATTGTAACTACCTTGGCATTAATCGCGATGTATGATTGGAGCTTCGTTACGTCGCTTCCTACCACCCGAGAAACGGGCGTCATCTTTGCACTCACATTTCTATTGTTTCCGTTCTTCTTCCTGCGCGAGTTCTACCTACGTGGATACATCCAAGAGCGTTTGAAGTACCCGAATAGGGTAAGGGAGTACTTCACGATGGTAATCATCACGATAGTATGCGATGTGTTGATCTTCATCCCGGTCATGATGGTCGGTTGGCAAACCGCGACCCTTGGATTCGTCGCACTGGCGCTTACAGCTGTGACGCTGTTCATCATCTTCCAGCACGTTCTGGTTACATGGGCCTACATGCACTCAGGTAGGAATATCCTTGGATCGACCATCTTCTACTGCATCCTCTTTGCATTTATGGTGATTTGCTTCTATCCGTTTGGTCAACCAATGCCGCTTATTAGATGAGTACCTTAACCATTCAGGATATCCAGTCACATTCTGAATATGCATTTGAATAGAGAAGAGGTAATCGACCTACTCAATATATATTGGGGTTTGGGGGGACGTGCAACTGGGTAAAGCGTAATTGAGAGATTTATTATGAATCAGAAGAAGATATTGCAAGACCTCCAGAGAATCGCCCAAGAGAGTCCCGAGAGTCCATTAGCATGGAGAAATCTTGGAACGTTTCTCTTCCAGATGAATAGATATCAGGAAGCCTATGATGCGTTTGTAAAATCCATCGAACTAAGTCCCAATAATTCTGAAACTTGGTTCAATATGGGAGTTCTTACCAATCAAATGGGCAAACTAGTTGAGGCAACGACTGCTTTTGGGAAAGCAGCAGAATTGGATCCTCAGAATGCAGCAGCCGTGACTGCCTATGGCGGTATGTTGACAAACACTGGGAGACCTTCGGAAGCAATAGAGATTCTGCAAAAAGCTGTGAAGCTCAATCCTAGAGATGATGTAGTTTGGTTCAATCTTGGCATGGCACTAAGGGATGATAATAAGACAAGAGAAGCCCTGAACGCCTTCAAGTTCTCCTATGGACTAAATCCGTATGATCCAATGACATGGTTGAATGCTGGCAAGCTGGCTGTTGATGTGGAGGAGTATGAAGAAGGTGAGAGTTTCCTAAGACTTGTACTAAGTAGAGATTCAAATCATCCTGCAGCATTGTTCTATCTTGGCAAGATCCATCTTGCGAGAGGAAAGCTGAAGGATGCAAAGAACGCGTTCAAGAAAGCAAAGGGGAAAGCCAAGCAGTATCCAGAGCTTTTAGCAGAAATTGAGGATGCCTTATCGAGACTATAATAAGAATCTCATACCTGATAACAGGTTGCTGGTTACACGGTATTGCAAGTGGATATAGGAATCAGAAAGAACAAATCGTTATACTGGGCAGGTATGATACAGCTATTCTATGGTGTCATTGAATCGGTAGATGTTTTTACTGCGATCTTGATTGCGATAGGAGTGATCCCAAACATCTACTCCTTGTTCTTTTCAACATCAACAGAAATCGGAATGCTCATGGACACAATGCCTTGGATATTCGTGTTGATTTTCTTCTTCTTTGCCAGTCTGCGAATCCTATCAGGCTACTGGATTTTAGTAAATCGTAAGAAAGGATTTTGGCTAGCATTGCTTGTGACAGGCATATCACTGCTTGCAGTCTGGTTCATGTTGCCCTTGAGCGCGTTGGATCTTTGCATCCTTCTCCCAGTTATTGTTCTCTTGTTAAATGGATATTTTGGGGAATCAACCATTATTCAGAAATCCAGATGAAGTGACATTCCATCTAAATGGAAATAGATAGAAGGCCTCCAGAGTGATTCTGAAGGCCGGGCTTTTTTCCGTTTAGATGCCGGTTTTGCCAATCAATCATGTAGGCATCAGTTTCATCTAAATCCCTTGACTAGGAGCCATAGTCCAATTGTTAGCTCGAACGGCAAGTTTAGCATGATGACTATCATGAAAGATTCTAGATTCAGAAGTCCGAATAGTGCAATCAACACACCGAATAGAGACCCAACCGCAACAAAGACTCCAAAGAGGGCTAACCAAGTTGGAAGATATTGTGATTTGTAGAATAGATAATAGAACATCGAAGCGCCAAGGGAAAAGAATAGCATAAGCACATAACTAAATGCAAATCCTTGAATCCCGAGGAAGGTCCTTCCTAGACTCTGCAAGTATTCAGGATGTCCTGCAGTTACAGATTCTTGACTGATTCCTATTAGAGCTGATAATGCTGTCTGGCTGATAACAAGAGCTGCTACCTCAGTTAGGTATAATCCCATTGCGATAAGAGCCATTCTAGCATCTTGTTCCCGCAAAATTAGGAACATCAGACTTCCTAACATGATAATGCCGATGGCAGTAATTATCTCAACTGCGATGCCTGCCTGCATTATCCAGGTATTGTTAGAAATATTGTTCATAATTTCTATGATATCTCCAGTGCCCATCACTGAGTCTCTTAGCATTCCAGCACTGAGAGAAGTAATTGCCTGAATGAGGAATACAACTCCCAGAAATCGATCAGTATTGTTTTCTAACAGCTTACTCATTTTATGTTCACCGTCTTCAACAGCATTATTGGCTTAAGGATGCTAAGACCTCTTGATTGAAACCCTTGGCTATCAGCCAGACTCCTATTGCTATTTCGAAGAACATGGTAGGAAGCTCTAGGAACAAGGAGATATCAGTGATTCCAAAGAGTCCAAGGAATGTACTTGCAAATCCCAGTAGAGTGACAATGACTCCAAACACTCCAAGCCACTTAGGAACCAATCTAGTTCTGACGAAGATATAGCAATACATCAAAGCTCCAGCGTTAAACGCAAGCGTCGCAAAGACCCCTACCATCTCATTCATACTGAGAAAGGTGTGAGCTAAAATCTGATAGGTCGTATCAACAGGAGATCCCGTAGCAACATATGCGTTGCTTACAATAAGAATAGCAATAAACATTAGTGAAGCAACACAAAAGAGAGCGGTCTCTATCAGACGAAAACCTATAGCAGACAGAGCCATTGACTCATTATACTTCTTG
>JAEORN010000128.1 GCA_016840825.1 Candidatus Thorarchaeota archaeon
TCGTGGAACCCCAGACAAGAGTACCATTAGCACTCAAATTGATCTGTTCTGGGAATGGGCGTACAACAAGGTCCACTTTGACATCATCAATGTACGCATAGGCATTCGATGATGAGGTCTGAGTCACACTTTCATCAGTGGCTAAACCAATATCAAATTGAAGAACGTTCCTTGACAGATCAGTCATGGCTGACGCAGGAATATTCACATTTGCTGTCAGCCAAGTATCTGTTGTATCACCTGACTGAAAAACTTTGAACTTTTCTTCATTTCCTGCAAGTTTGATGAAAATGTGAACCTTATCATTCATTGTGGAATCCGATCGCACCCTATAACTAAAGGAAACTTGTGCAGAGTACAATTCTCTATATGGCATGGAGATCATCTGACTGATGTAGATTGCATCATTCGGATTAGCATCATAGCTCGTTGTCAGCTGTGCTTCTAAATAGACACCATAAGTTCCACCATTTCCATTTGGGTCACTATCCAACTCATAGAACCCATGTTGTGGATGTGGATTATCGTCAGGAATATTCTTGATGATTGTCCAACTATTGGGAACTTGAACTGTGTCATCATTTTGTGCGGAATCTGAAGTCACGATGAACAATTCGTTATGATATCCATTAAGATTCCCGTTTTTCAGTACATCCTGAGCTGTCCAAGATAATGACTCAATATCAGCTTGGAGGTTAGTTCCTGTCCAACCATCTGTAAGTGTTACAGAACTGGCTCCGGGACTTGCAGAAGTGATTTGCATACTACCAGCCCCAACATTCGATACAACACCACTAAGAGAAACTGCTAATGGTGCCCCAGAACCAATGTTTAGGTCACCGCTCTGAGAAACGGCCGATCCCCCACCAATTGGACTCGGTGTGGTAAACTCATCAACTGCCATATCAGGTCCGATTACAGGACTTGTTACAGGTATTAAGAATACAACTATAAGTAGAATACCGATGAGACCGCTTCTCCTCATTGCGTGTGAACATCCTCTTTGAGTGTTTTTCTTCCGCACTAGAGACGGAATATCCACTCTGACAGAGTCAACCATGACATCAATCGTATAAGAAGAAATCTTCTGTGGATTGGTTTCCTTTTCAAAAGAGTATTCACTATTTTTCGCAGTGGGTATGCTCTGAAATTCAAACTTTCTTGGACAATCTAAGATAGTCGTGGTATCCATAAAATCGATATCCCTGTCTATCTTTCAAGTCAGCTAGCAGTTCGAAGAGGTCATTCATTTTATGGTCACAGGGATGTATACCGATCTGTAGGGCGCCGCCCAATTCAATCTCAAACATTGCGGCCTCGGTATTGACGGTTTTCTGACCTTGACTGATGATTCTTGAACCTGTGCCGAAGACCTTTGAGTCGGCAGACTTGTAGATATGATCTTCGAGAACACAATAATCAAGTCCTACATCCCGGACCACTTTTGTCAACCGATGAGGACTTTCCCACATTGGAGGAACAAATCCAACGGGACGCTTGCCAAAACCCTGCTTAATGAGGGCAATCCCATCTTTCAGTCGAGCCTTCATCTTTTCGGTGGTCAAGTTGGAGAACTCATATGTTACTCCAGATTTCGCAAAATGCGAGTATCCATGAAGTGAAATCTCTAAGTCAAGTGAGAGTAGGTATTCACTAAAGAAGGATCCTTTTACGAAGCAGTTGGTCTTTTTCAATCCATAGAAAGGCGTGACAAGTAAAGTCAAACTATCTATGCCAAGGCCTGCAAGCAGGTCATACGTACGCACAACATCGTCTTCATTTGTAGGTGTTATATCGTGTAAGGAAAGTAGTACTATCATATCCTCTACAGGTTCAACTGCCTTCCTCACGCTGCATCACCCGAAATAAACTCTCTATGATTCTATTGATTATTACCCTTGAAAACCTCTACGGAAAATTACAGTGGTTAGGTAGGCTTTCCCCATTGTTTGTATGCAAGCTCGATGTCCTTGTCAGTAATTGTCTTCCGTCCGGTGTGAGCAGTAATCTCGAAGGCTCTTCTTGAAATATATTCTCCAATCTCTTCAAGAATATGGGCGAGTCGTTCGGCGCCTTTGTCGCTCACACGACCAGCTCCAGCTTTTCGTATCAGTTTGTCTATCGGTGCTACTGGGATGATTCTGTCTTTCTTTGATCTAGGCAAGACCTCTCACACTCCTTTATCTGGGATTATCAGGCCTTATACTTCCGTTCTTAATGCAGATTGATTTAAGAACTTTGTATTACCGGAAACAGTTTCTGCAATGCCTGTTGGCGCAACTTGGAGGGTTCTAGCAGTCCAAATGGGAAAGAAAAGGGATAATAAAGGAGTTTCTTAAGTCCTATTTCGAAGAATGAGAACCTTTGCATTCTTCACTTCAGACATAATGATGTCATGATTCATGGTTTCTTCAGCATCAAGTGCTTTCTGAATGGTTGACGCAATCGCTGGATATTTCGGGGCAAGATCACAACATTGAATCCCTTCCTCTGCAAATTTGTAGGTCCCGATTTCATGGGCAAATCGCTGGATGTCCACCTTGTCATCACCAGCTAGTGGCCGAATGATAGGGAAGTCTCCTACAGCCTCATTGATGACACGAAGATTGGCAGTCGTCTGTGATGCCTGTTCACCGATTATCTCTCCAGTCACAATAGCATCTGCTCCCTCAATACGTGCAATCTCGCGAGCTATTCGCATCATATTTCTCTTGCAAAAAAGGCATAACATTTTTTCAGGGCCATGTCGGATTGCATCCTCAAGATCAGGCCAGTGTGGGACAATGTACATCTTGACTGTATGATTATGAATATAGTTGGCTAGATGCTGTGCTTGTCGTATTGCAAGATCAGTGCATTTCTCATTGCAGCGTGGCGAATTATCATAGTAGATAAAGACAGGAATGGCACCACGTTTCATTATTTTATATGCAGCAATGGGAGAGTCCAATCCTGTAGAAACTGCACAAACTACTTTGCCTTGAGACCCGGTTGGCATCCCTCCAACACCCTTCACTGTTTCTGTGAATATGTGAGAAACATCACCGCGAACCTCAACGTAAATCGATTGTTCAGGATTCTTCAGGTCCACCTTTAGATTTAAATCAGGATTACCTTCAAGTAGACGCTCCCCTAAACGGCCTCTGAGTTCTTGACTAGAATATGCATGCTCCCCAATTCTACGTGCACCGACTGCGAATGATAGACCTTTCTTAAAATTCGCCCTAGCAAGGATCTCTCCAGCATCTAAAATCTCGTCAAGACTTGAGGAGGTTACGACAACCGGCGATGTTGAAATGACACCAAACACACTTGCGGCGATTTCTGCTGCCTTTTCCGCCTCCTCAGTGTCTACAAAGATTCGACTATATTCATTTCTTATTGCTGAATAAGAAATTTTATTCTCATCGAGTGCCGAGCGAATATGCTCTACTAGCATCTTCGTCATCCGGCGACGAGTCTGTTTTGACTTGATTCCAATCTCTCCAAAACGGATGAGCACAGATGAGTATTTGATTTTCAATCCTTGAACACCTTGTGGAAATAAGCGCTCGTAGGAACTCTTATGAACTTAGCCAAGTAGCAGTTCCGGATAGATACTGCTACCTACGGACTAAGAAGTAGGAGATATCTGAAAACAACCACAGAACTTCGCATAAACTACTTCAAATCAGTATAAAATCAAGAACACAATTCATGGAAGGTTGAATGTCTGGTGAAGATTATCCAAAGTACGTGGGATGAATTGGATATAACAGCCCTCGCAGAATTAACAGCATCAGTATACAGAAGTGAAGGTCGTGGCGACTACACTCTGGAACAGGTTGAACGATATCTTAGAAATATGAATGCAAGATTTCCTATTGAAGTTGCAATGTTAGCTATTGAAAGTGGAGCAATTGCGGGTTGGATTGGTTTAGAAAGAAAGACTGAGAATATAGGGGAGATTGGGCGGTGGCATCCATTCGTCGGAGAGTTTTCAAATAGAGATAGAATTGCTGCACAACTCATTGACGCGGCGATGAAATATGCGCCAATGCATGGTATGCGAAGATTGGAGATCTCGTTCAATGAAACATCGGACACTAGTGCCGAAGCTTTTGAGAATCGCTGTTCGTTGTACCGTTCGCTAGGTTGGTATCTGGTTGAAGATACATACTTCATGACACTTGAGTCTCTTCAGAATAGTCCAGATTTCTCAATACCTGAAGGATTTCAACTCCGACCACTTCTAGGGATAAATAACGATGCTTTATACCAATGTCACTATGCAGCATTTATCACGAGTGAAGCAAGAGAATTCTATGATTTATCGAGCGAAGAAAAGAAACAGCATTTTGAGAAGTTATATGATAGATCGCAAGACATCAA
>JAEORN010000129.1 GCA_016840825.1 Candidatus Thorarchaeota archaeon
CTAATCCTCTTAACATCATGTCACATAAAGAAGCAAGACGCGCATATAATGCGGGTACTGGCTCAACATATCCTTTCACAGGATCAGGCATTCCAGTCAGTTCAGCGGTATAGGATTGCTTTGCATAGAGGATTGTGTCATGTCTAAGTTCTGCCCAAGATGCGAGAGCAGTTGATAGCTGTTTATCAACCCAAGCATCGCTTTGCATGAAGACAGGATATCCCTCACCTGGGTCTGAAAGCAGAGGTAGAAATGAGTAGATCCAGAGATAGTAGAGATTATGTGTCCATTCTTCCTTAGTCATATTTCCGATTTGGTCCCAGAGCATCTCCATTTGGGATATATAATTGACATAGGACTTCTCGCTCTCAAGAAGTTCCCATGCGCGCTCTGACCCAAATGCTGCCATGACATCCAGTCCCATGGGCATTAGTCTAGGCACTAGCTGAGTACCCACATTCTGGTAGACAAGTTGAGAGAGAATATAACTGTCAGGAATGTATCTCTGACCCATGAGTCGAAGACCCATGGTTTGAGCCAAAGTTGCAGTA
Organism: Candidatus Thorarchaeota archaeon; assembly: GCA_016840825.1. The sequence goes on from JAEORN010000129.1 coordinate 552, forward strand.
TCTGGTACAGGATGACCAAGGATTAATGGTTCACGAAGAGTAAGAGCTTCATCTATGAACTGCTCCAATAGTAAGTCATCATCCAGATCAGCAATTTGCACTTCACTTCCATAGACGCTCTCTATGACTTCAAGATATTCCGAGGGAACTAGATCATCAGCTGAACCAACAAAGAATGCAGTTGGTTCATAGATAGCATCCCATATAGTAAGACCGGTTGGAGAACCGGAGAGGGATGTAATTTCCTCGGTCAATGCTAACGATATCAAGATTGCTTGAGCTGTGTTATTCATTCCAATTTCATTTGGAAGTGGAGGTAGTTCAGGTTGCAGCCTGAATGAAACTCGACCATACCACATCATAGCCTGGAAGTACCTACCAAGAAGCTCACTTCGGGTATAATGACCGCGTGGTACAAATTGAGTAAAGTCTTCTTTGTATCCCATAAACCAGTCCTCGGTCATTTCATCATGAGCAGCGATGAGACTAAGAACTTCATTGACTGCAGGTTCGACTTCAGGTGGAAATGCAGGTGGAACTACTACTTCATTATCAATAAGGCACATAGCTACCGTGAAGAACATTAGATTTCTAAGTGCAGCATCTTTCCATCGTCCCTCAGACGCAACCTGATATTGAGTATAAGTTGAATCCAATAACGATGCAGTTAGATTTCCGAGTAGATCCCAGAATGAGTAGACCTCTACTTCTCTTAACGCTAAGTCATAAAGGACATGATATGCATGAAGAACTGCATCTGAAGAAACAAACGATGGAATACGATTATCGTCATTATGTATCAAAATCTCGTGGATTTGTGTAAACTCACTTTGAGGAACAACTGCGAAACCATTTGTTACTATCATCTGTTGTACATCTGCAGGAATTGTTGGGAAATCACCCAAGTTAACAATGTTTGATAATCCTGCATATACTGTATATTGAGGTGCATTTGGTGTGAAAGGCTCTTCATAGGGAATGAAGTCAGCAAAGTCACCTGCTACCGTGTTATTGATCGTATAGATTGGTATGTTTACTCCTGGTGGACCCACAGGATTCCAAGAGGCACCACCGAGAAAACCAAGAGTGGCCACAACACTCACTGCGAGTATTGCAGAAATCACACCACCACCAATCATCTTTTGCTTTGTATTGCTATCAATAGCTCTACTGATAATGGGAATCATACTATAGTAGGTTATATCATTCCTACTTAGTACCATGGATTAGAACACTCCGTCCAGAGATTAGAACACTATAGAATTGAGAACGAAATGCTTAGGTGGCAAGAGATTAAATGACAAGATGTACAGCCAACAGGGAGTAGTAGAGAATGGGAGAGATCTCTTCTGAAGACTCAGTAGAACCAGAATTAAGAGGAAATACTCTACGGGTATACTGGCATATGCTTACTCAAAGCGAATCTGTAGGAGTGAGAGAGGTTCAGCGTGCATTATCTATGTCAAGTCCTTCCGTCGCAAGCCATCATTTAACAAAACTGGTTTCACTTGATTTAGTCGAACAGATACCTGATAACACCTACAAGGTAAAGCAGGTTGTTAAGGTTGGAGTACTTCGTAATTTCATTGGTTTTCGAGGTAGATTTCTTCCCAGATACACTTTCGTCGCTATGTTCTTCACTGCATACACATTTGCGTATCTTTTGCTTACTATTGTTGCACCACCAAACATCTATGATAGATACATTGCAATAGCAATTGGTCTTGTAGGAGCTCTCTTTGCATGGTGGGAGAGCTATCGCCTTTGGAAACTCAAGCTCTCCTAGTCCTTTCAAAATCTATTCTTCAGCTTTTTCATCAGAATCCTTTGAATCAAACTCAGGGTCATCATCAGGTTCTGCTTCAATGTCAATATCAAGTTCTGTGAGA
>JAEORN010000130.1 GCA_016840825.1 Candidatus Thorarchaeota archaeon
GCAACCTCATCAAAGTCCTTGATAGTATCACCGTCCATATCCTCATGGAGGGTAACGGTCAAGGAGAAGTTCGTTGGAGTTCCACCTATGTTCGTCACATTGAAGTGATATGCTCCAAGATCTTGAATGAGGTATTTCAGCACCGCTGTGCCATCATCCTCAGTCCTTTGGTACACTACCTCATCTGTTTCTGAATTGACTATGCTAATCTGGAGCGTCGTTGCACTATCCCATGTTACAGTTCCATTGAGAAAACCTCGCAAGGATGCTGTCAATCTCATCTCTGCTTGTTCTGTAGTATTGAGCCAGCCATGGAGGTATCTTTGAGGTACCTGACCCGATCCAAGCCATCCCATATACACGATAACAGCCGCAGTTGTTGATGCTACTTCTGAGGCTTTCTTGATTGAGTAATCAGGATTATCCCATGTATCATCCTCAGTATTTGATTGCGGGTCATATAGATAGCCCTGAGTCACATAAAGCGCTGGTAGTCCTACCTGCCACATTTCGTATGCGCAAGATCTCTTTGCTATATTGGTATCTGTAGGATGGGCGAAGTATCCGCTCCCGAATTGCGAGGATGCTTGAATCATCAAGTCCGGAATCCATTTTGCATCATGATAGTTGCTTGTTGAAGAGTAGGTACGGATATTCAAACCGAATCCATATGGATATCCGGTCCTATGGAACATCAATCGGTCGTATGATATCGTTGTGAATGTCTGCACACCAGAATCTACCATCCATTGTACAAAGGCTCGGCCTCCATAATCAACGAGATCACTAAGATGAACCCCATTGAGAAGAACATAGTAGACATCATAGGCTAAGTCATAGTCGTGCAAGATACGGGCGATCTCCAGTACTACTGCGACAGATATTGCTGCATCATTCGCACCTGGATTCATCCCTGAATCTATAATCCCAGTCAGCACGATTGCTGGTCTTGGTGCAGGACCTGTTCCATCCTTTATCGCAATGAGATGCTCAAAATCCGTCACGTGCGAGAAGGACAGGTCGCCATCAGTGTTATTCTGTAGGACTTCATCAGCCCATGACCAGGCATTGATGAGGTTCTGACTGGCACCAGTGGAATTGCTCCATACTCTATTAGGGTAGGTCTCAGAGAGGTCTTTTGTATTGTTACCAACATTATCCTTTGAGACTTCAGCGAATATATTTGTGAAGAGACTTGTTGCATTGAAGTAAGTGAGATCTGCAGGAATAGACGGTCCTGTTTGGATCGTTGGCACTACTTGGTATCCAGCAAGGGGAGTGAACGCTGCAGCCACAAGTAGTGAGAGTAGGATAAGTGTCATTCCTACCTTTATTCCAGAGCCTCTCATAGTTAGAAGGCCTTTCACTTGGCGATTAAATACATTGTCACTAGAGCAGCATCCATCCCTCATCTTATGCACCTCTATTGTATGCTCGTCTCTTAGAGAACAAGGCGAGGAGTATCGCAAGGATGAACACTATAAGTCCGATTGGTGGGATGATGTTTATCCAATGGTCTCGAGGTGCCCAATCGGAACCATCAGGAATACCGTCTCGATCTGTATCAGCGTCAAAGGGCATAAGACAATGCTCGACCTCGTATGAATCTGAGAGACCGTCAAGGTCCGTATCCGTAGCGAGGGGATCAAGAGCATTCAGTACTTCGAAGAGGTCGCTCAATCCATCACCATCAGAATCTGGAGAACGCGCATTTGTTCCAATGACGAGCTCGCTATAGTCGTCCAAACCGTCCCCATCTGTATCATTTGATAACGGATTAGTGCCATAATCCAGCTCGAAGGCATCATCAAGATTGTCGTTGTCCGTATCATTGGAAGCCGGATTGAGGCCGCTCTGGATCTCAAATCCATCGGTCAATGTATCTCCATCAGAATCCTGTACTAAGGGATTACAGCCATAGATGACTTCAATCCCATCGATCGCGCCATCCTCATCAGTATCTTGTACTCTGGGATTCGTACCCAAGGCCTGCTCATCAGGGTCTGAGAGAAGATCCACATCTGTATCACTCGAAAGACTATCTGTGCCAAAGAGGAATTCTTCATAGTCGTCAAGAGTATCCCAATCGAGGTCTTGGAACTGCGCATAGGAGTAGATGATGTCGATCGACTCATTTCCGTTGTTCGTGAACCTTAGCTTATAGGCACCTCTAGTAGGATTGAGGTAGCTCATGCTGATAGCTTGGTCATCCTCAGTTCTGGAATAGGTTGTAGCTCCTGTTGGTGTCAATATCTCTGAGTGGACTGAGGAGTTCTTATTCCAAGTGAGAGAGACATTCACAAGTGACAGGCCAGTAATGTGCATCGCAATTGTCGTTTGAGCCCCCGCAGCGAGAGTGAGGCTTCTGGTAAGCTCAGGTGCTTCTCCGTATCCAAACTTTCCAATAGTAGCAACAATTGATGATGCAAGGCCTATCGCCTCAGCAAGCTTATCATACTCGTAATCTGAAACGTCCCACTCATCAGCATAGCCATAATTATAGTTGTCTAGATAGAACTGACCCATACTGATGCTTGGAATACCATTTCTCCAGCCTTCGTAGCCTCCACTAGAATCCCAGAAGATCATGCTTGAGCTTTGATTAGCTATGGTCACCATATCCCCGCCTGAAATATCGGAGATGATTGGTGCTAGGAATGTGATATATCTGACAGGATCGTATGGGCTCATGACAGTATCCCAGTCTATTCGTAGGTCATGTCCATAGGTCGCTCCCCATTCAGAATATAGCAATTGATTGAACCATATGACTCCCGCAGGTGTGCGACCTTGATCCATGAGTTCACGAATCAAGAATTGGATGCCCTGATTCCCATAGTCATAGCTAAAGCTCCCTGCTGATATAGTATTAGAAAGTACAAAGTAGACATCGTTTGTCATATTGATATCATTCAGGATTCGTGCGGCCTCAAGCACCGCAACTACGGTCGAAGCGTATGTATTTGCACCAGGACCGGCGGTGTACCGTGAAGATATAGTTCCTGCAATAATTATAGGCGCAAGGTTATCTTCTGTTCCTTCCTTTATCGCTACTAGATTCAGATATTCTGTCATGAAGTGAAATTCTAGCTCGTTTGAGGTTGCCGCTTTTAGTGTATCATTGGCCCACACCCACGCCGCTCTAAGAGGTTCTGACCCATTCTTGTCTAGGGGATACCACACTCGCTGTCCATATGTTTCTGATAGAGTCTGAACAAGATCTCTTGCCCCTACTTCGCTTACCTGCGAATAGATGTCATCCCAGAGATTCTTCATAGAGAACGTTTCACTTGGAGCCATTTGTATTACTGGTTCAACATGAAAGTCACTCATTGCATCACTGTTTGTCACTGATCCAGCAAATGGTACGAATGGGACTGCTAGAAGGAAGATCAAAGTCACACTTACGTAGAACCGGCTCCAATTCATAGTTTCCGAGAGCTTACGAAGTCCAGTTATATCTTACGAAAGGCGCTATGAGATTTCCTTGAAGCTGGAATAATCAATCGCATATTGTTTCATGATATCTACTAGTCTGTCAATCTCAGAGTTTGGAATAATTGGGACTCCATCCTGTGAGCTTCCTAGATGAACACCCTCCCATACTACATAGGCCTTGACCTGCTTAGGAGAATAGGAAGTATCTCCCTCTTCCTCTCCGATACACCAGAATCGAGGGATGTCAAGATCTTTGAAACCTTCAAGAAGTAAGAAATCAGCATCCACTATCTTCTCGAATCTTGAGATACTTGAAGGTCCTTTAATCCGCAAGGTCGCGGTGGAAGGACCCATCAAGATGGTTGGATTTGCTCCTGCCTGAGCATGACGCCAGGTGTCTGTGCCCTCAGGGGCAACGATATCATCCTTCGTACTCTTGACACATGCAACCGTCTTTCCTTCACCTTTTAATTTCGAAATCAGCTGCTCTAAGAGGAAGGTCTTTCCTGAAAATGAAAATCCTGAAACCGCAAATACTCGCATCTTTTACTCAGGTTGCATGGTATTCTGAAGGTTTTTACTAGTTTCGATAGTCTTACATGCAATTCGCATTCGCAAAATAGTTAGTTGCTCCTGTAGTAACCTTAAAAATTGGCTATGACGGGAAACCAATGATGGAGACACCGCCCTTGGACATCGATAAAGAAGCTGCAGTAGTCTGCCAAGAAGTATATAGAGAATTTCAGGACGGCACTCGGGTCATCAAAGTCCTCAGAGGTACAGATTTAACTGTACATAGAGGTGAGTTCGTAGCTATCGTAGGAGCATCAGGTTCAGGAAAGACAACACTTCTCAATCTCATTGGAGGGTTAGATAAACCTACTAGTGGTAGAATTCTCGTAGATGGAATTGATATCACTGGATTAAATGATGAGGAGATGTCAGAGATGCGCCGACATAAAATCGGAGTGCTGTTCCAGGACCAACATCTTCTACCCATCTTCACTGCTATTGAGAACGTACAGGTTCCCATGCTGCTGGATGAAGTACGGGCTGATAAACGACACAAGAAGGCAATGGAACTATTAGCGGCTGTATCCGTTGACCATCGTGCCCACCATATGCCTCATGAACTCTCTGGAGGTATGCGATCGCGTGTTGCTCTTGCGAGGGCATTAGCAAATGATCCTATTGTGTTGCTGTGCGATGAACCAACAGGTGATCTGGACCATAAGACCGGCGGTGAAATCATTCGTTTGATGCGTGATCTGGCAAAGAAGGAAAATCGAGCCGTCATAACTGTGACCCATGACCCTGAAACTGCAAGGATGGCTGATAGAATCCTATTGCTTAGAGATGGAAAGCTTGTTGATGAGCTCATTGGTGAGTTCTTCCGAGCAAGTGGTGTTGATGTAGAAGCAAAGCCAACAGGGGATTCCGAATCGAGTGATACTTCGATGACGGGGTGATATATTGGCCCGCAGCGAGATAGGTGTAAAGAAACTCCCAGGAAATAGACTCTATGCTTTCTCCTATGCACTGAGCTCGATGAGAGCATATCCCTTTAGAGCACTAAGTCTAGCGTTGACTTTGAGCCTTGGCGTATCTTTGATTGGTGGTGTCTTAATTTGGGCAGATACCGGAGTTCAAGTTAGTGTTGATGATTACTTTGACAATAATGCCTTCCAGATGTTGGTAGAGAATCCTGCAGGTGGAACCAATGCAGTCGATTTAGCCGAATCATATATGCTGAATAGCCCATTCGTTGAATCTTCATATCGAGTTAATTCTACCATTGGACTCGTATATGGGACTCAATTACCTAATACTGTAGTATACGGGTTAGATGAACCACTCTATACTGAAGGTATGAAAGACTGTGAGGTCATCTTCGTAAATAATGAGCTTCTGAATATAATGTCCCCTCAATTCACGGTCGAGGGAAGATTCTCCCTGCAACCTGGAGAAACAGTTGTTTCAACCCAATTTGTGAACTATGTCTATGAAGTATTCGGACTCACACTCACAATTAACTCTACTCTGGATATTGAAGTCCTTACAAGAAGACCTACAGGTCAAGCTGGAATACTTGGCAATCTAGGTAGAACTAGTCTTGAAGGCCTTCGAATCGTTGGCATCTATGAGATAGAAGGCTACGGGTCTCTCATTGAATCAGGATTTCCTTCGCGAATGCGCAGGAATTATGATTACATCAATTTCTATGCACCAGTTCTTGGAATCAGAGATAGCGTTATGGTCCTATCCAATTCCATCGATATTTCTGACATCCCCCAAGTAGGATTCTTTGGAGCGAATTCTTTCATCAGAGCTTCGAGTGAGAATCTGATCGCTGGTGGCGTGAACCAAATGGATGAAAACCTCCTCACGTTGAAAGCTCGAGTCGATGAAGCCTATAACGTCGAGGTATTGGGATTAAATGAAATCAATCATCTTCAGAGCATTGTGGATACATATACTGAAACTCTTCCTTTGGCATTGATTAATCTCCCCATCTTTATTCTTGCTCTATTCCTATCCGTATTTGCTGCTGATACATTCATGGCAACACGGAATGTCGAAGTGAGTGCACTCCGCTCAAAAGGTGCAAGTTCCGGTCAGGTCTATGGCATCTTCTTCGCTGAGTCAATTATTATAGCGTTATTTAGCATCTTAACAGGACTAGGACTGAGTATTCTCTTTTCGGCACTGATACCATCAGCAACTGGGTTTATGGCATTCGATTTCGAGTTGTATCAATTCTTTCTTAATGCAACAGTACTAAAACCAGAAACAATCTTTCTCTCAATATTACTATGCATAATGCCACCTCTTCTATTCATACTTGGTTCTGCAAGAAAAGCCGCTTTAACAGAAATAGGAATGCAATTGATGGAAGTTGCTGAGCCAGTTTCTGAAACCCATGAAGCCTACGGATTCACAATCGGTGCCTCTGTCGTGCTATTAGCTATGGTTGTTGGTTCAGTTATATTCCTGCCAGCGAGTCCTATGATGCTTCTGTTGGAGCTTGGACTTGGTACAGCTGCTTGGTTCTTCATGGCATATAATGGCTCTAGAATCACTAGAGTTGGATTCGCTCGAGTCACTCGAAAACTCTCCTTTGTGCTAGGTGAGAAGAATATAATAGCATCAGGAAATCTTCGCATGCGAAAAGGACGCATAGTACCACTCATGGTCGTCCTAGCTCTTACTCTTTCCTCTACAATCGCGTTTACAGTACAAGCAGAGAGCTTTCAAGCTGATTTAACAAAGGAACTGGATTATGCCATCGGTTCTGATATGCGTGTAACATGCACTCCTCGTCCCTTCAGCTTCAATGACACTTTGGAAGAGTTTCCTGGTGTCAATAGGGCTACTCCAGCACTTAGAACATGGGGCGGCATTGGCATTGAGCGTGTAACAATGGTTGGTATTGATGCTATAGAATACTCTCTGATAGCTCACTTTGACTCATCGAGCTTTCCAGACGAAGAACCTAGTTTCATATTATCACGTTTAGCTTCGATTCCAAATGGTATAATCCTGAGTCAGTACCATGCGAATCGATGGAACAAATCCATAGGAGATGATTTGAATCTTCAAGTTGGTGGTCGCCTTGCCTCAACATGGATGACCTTTACCGTGATAGGAATTGTTCATAGTGCACCAGGTTTTGGTTTTGCATCCGCAGAGGATATTCCGTACTCCAGACTTGGAGCTGGTTTTGGATTTCAGGCAGGTAATTCAGGATTCGCGTTCGTCAACATTGACTTCCTATCCGAACATACAGAGATTTCCACTGCAGGCCTTTTCTTTGCTGATTTAGTATGTGTGACTGATCAGGAGTTGGTTCTCCGAGCATTACAAGACCTCTCTGGTGTTTCAGCCACTACGCCCGAATCCTTTGATTTAACAAGCTATTCATTTGGAACCGCTCTCTTCCTGAGCACAGTAGAGGGCCTCTTCTCAATTGGCTTTGCCATGTCGCTACTACTTAGTATGTTTGCACTCACACTCTTTCTCGGTTCGATAGTAAGAGAGAGAAAAAGAGACTACGCAATCCTGAGAGCTGTTGGAGGATCTAAGAATCAGATAGTACGTGTAGTACTCTCAGAGTTCACTGGAATCGTCTTGGCCTCCTTGACACTGAGCTTGGTTCTGGGTACTTTATTTGGCTATGTCATGAGTGCGGTGATATTCTCAATGAGTCCCTTCTCACGAACACTGTCTGCACTGATAACCTTCCCGATTGGCTTTCTGACTGCCGTCTTACTACTTGAAATATTCGCAATGATTGCTGGTGCCTATCTACCTGCTAGAGAGGCATCTAAGACAGACCCTGCAATAGTGCTACGAAACCTATGAGGAACAAATATGGCAAAACACAATCCAAATCAACTCAAAGGAAGCTCGCTATGGGCACTAACATACGCCCTCACATCGCTGAAAAACTACCCAATTCGTAATATGGGTATAGCCCTTGTTCTAGCAATAGGCATCGCGCTCCCAACGACAATATTCGTTTGGACGGATACAGGAACAAAGATGGTGGTCCATGACTACTACGATGAGGGTACTTACCAGCTTTCTATATCTCTCAAACCAACTGCATCGTATGACTGGACAATAACACAGGAACTTATCGAAACAGTAGAGGCTCATCCGTATGTTGAATTTCTGCATCGAGTTGTTTCTACCGTTGGGATACTACAAAATGAAACGCTTCCTGAGTGGCATTCGTATGATATCTATGGCTTCAATTATCCTCTTGGAATAAAGGATATGAGAACCATCTTCGTAGACAATGATTTGCTGGGGAATTGGACTCGTGATTTTTCCTATGAAGGCAGCTTCAATCTGACTTCTGGGCAAGTACTCGTTTCACAAGGATTCATAGACTATACATTTGAACTGCATGGAATTGAGCTCGAGATTGGCGATCAATTTGACATTGATATTATTGCACATGAACAGAGATACAGCGGTCGAAATGATCTCTCTACACTTCAAGTGATGCCATTCGAGAACTTTACGATCGCTGGAATCTACGAGCTAAATGATGCTAGCAGTATGATGGCCGAGTCATTTCCGTCCGTTTCTAGAAAGAATTGGGATCCCTTCCAACTCTCAAATGACCTAGTTCTTGGCATCCGAGATTCCGTTATGGTGTTGAAAAGCGATATTGGCGATGAGAATATCACAGAAATCGCCACATGGAGCTATTGGAGTCCACCCCTCCTGATACGAACCTCCGAGGAGAATCTTCTTCGAGATGGAGTTGCAAATATTGCTGATAATCTCATCTCATTCAAATCGCAATTCGAAGAAGCTTTTCCAACATACAATATTGATGGATTAAGCGAGATTTGGCAGCTTGAAGCAAAGATCAACACCTATCTTCAAAGCCAAGTTCTCACCGTAATCGCATTCCCTGTGCTGATCATGAGCCTTATGCTTACCGTTTATACGTCTGAAACATCTGTATCCCGAAGAAAGGGTGAGATTAGTGCATTACGATCTAAAGGTGCTTCCTTCAATCAAGTATTTGCGACCTTCATGTGGGAATCCTTGGTCCTTAGTATGATTGGATTAGGTGTAGGAATTCTGGTCTCGTTTGCGTTGGCACCGCTTGTTGGTTCAACTGTAGGTCTGTTCGCCTTCGACTTGGATCTTTTCACCAGATACCTTACCAATCTCTCTATACCTCTTCTATCAATCATAATTGCCGCTGTAATCGCGATGTATCTTCCTGCAGCTTACTTACTACATGTGGCACGTAGGATCGATGTATCAGAAGTCGGACAGCCAATGACTGATTCGGCAGATGAAGGCGCAGAGATGGGCGGTATCTGGCGCTATGGAATCGGGCTTGGTGTTGTTCTGGTAATGCTTATCATTCTACCCATAATAATCAGACCAATAGGTTCTACAGCTATCGTTGAGATTTTACTTGCTACTGTTTTCTTGTTCGTTGCATCCTATCTTGGGTCCCGGACGATGAGATTAGTGACTGCAAAGCTCTCTGGCGAAACGAGTTTCTTATTGGGTGAGAAGGCTCTTTATTTGAGTCAAAGCCTAAGGAAGCGAAAAGGTCAGTTCATACCTTTACTAGTGATTCTCACATTGACTCTGTCAACAACATCAATGATGCTTGTTCAGACAGCGAGCTTTGAAGCAACCATGTATAATGAGCTAGGCTATTCCATTGGAGCGGATATGCGGGTTGAGTGTGATCCTAAGCCACTCACCTACAATGTTTCATTGCTCCAATATCCTGGAGTTATTGATGTGACTCCTGTGTTGGAAACCTGGGCTCAGGTTTCAGGACATAGATTCTTCCTAGAAGGTGTAGATGCTATCACCTATTCTCGGATAGGTGCCTTTTCCGAAGCCAGCTTTGTAGGAAATGATTCCTCATCTATGCTTGCTGCTCTCGCTGCTCAGAGAAATGGAATAATCATTAGTCAATATTATGCTGAATTATGGAATAAGACCGTCGGAGATGGTCTATTGATCTACCTTGGAGGAACAAATACAACTCGTGTTACAACATTCATAGTTGTTGGTACATTATATAGTGCACCTGGTTTTGGTGTAGCATCTACTGAGGACTTGGCTGGGGCCTCATTTGCCTCGCAGTTTGGTTTTCAGGTTGGTCAAGGTGGTTTTGCATTAGCGAATCTAGATTTTCTCCAGCAAATATCAGGGATCTCTGACAGCCAGCTGTTCCTTATAGATACCGTATGCTTTTCTGATATGGTTCCTATCATCAATGTCCTTGAACAAGAGAAGAACACACACGTGTACACCTTAGATACATTTGATGTGAATAGTCAATCTTCCTCAATACGTCTATTCCTCTCCGGGATACAAGGTCTAACAACGATTTCATACCTCTTATGTGCAGCAATGGGTCTCATGGCTATAGCACTCTTCCTAGGTTCTGCAGTTCTTGAACGTAAATCTGAGTATGCTGTATTTCGGGCCCTTGGAGGCACACAAAGGCAAGTAATTTCCATGGTGTTTGGTGAATTCGCAGGTTCTGTGATAGCTGCGATCTCGATTAGTGTGATTTTGGGTGTCGTCTTTGGATTTGCGATGAGTATCTTGACATTTGGCATCTCGCCATTCTCCCCCGTTCTTCCTGAGATACTAGCATATCCATTCTTGATGATGCTTGTTACTATTGCAGCTGAGAGTTCAGTGATGATCGCATCCTGCTACATCCCAGCTAGACGCGCAGGTTCTGTCAACCCAGCAACTGCGCTTAGGAACTTGTGAGGTGCTCATAGTGAAAAGAATACCTCTCTATGCGCAGCTCATAACTCTTATTTGCGGCATGAATAGTGTGGAGGATAGTGACTAAAATGGTCAGCGCTGAAGAATCCCTGGATCTTTATGGTGGATACCCGGACGATGTGGTCGTTAGTGTAGAGAATGTCTACAAGATCTTCAAGACCAATGAGTTGGAGGTCGTTGCATTGAGTGGTGTTTCACTTCAGATTCTTGAAGGGAAGATTATGTGTGTCGTTGGCCCTAGTGGATCTGGGAAGACCACACTTACGAACATAATTGGTGGTATCACAAAAGCAACCGTTGGGAAAGTATACTGGGCAAATCTTCGCTCTGACATCACTAAACTAAGTGAGCGAGTGCTGACCGAGGCTAGGAGAAGCTTCATTGGTTTTATCTTCCAGGTGAATAACCTACTACCCCATCTTAATGCTTGGCAGAATGTTGAGCTTGCAGCACGAATCGCAGGTGTACCTAAGAAGGTCCGACAAGATAGAGTTGACCGTCTGATCAAATTGGTAGGTCTAGAGGAGCGCAAGCGGAATAAGGCCACAACATTGTCTGGTGGTGAGCGTTCCCGAGTTGCTATTGCCAGCTCTCTCGTGAACCTTATCGATACTGAAGGTAAAGGATTGGTACTCTGCGACGAACCAACTGGCGACTTGGATCCTGAAACAGCACAAAGGATACTTGAGCTCTTCAAGGAACTCAATGAGACTCTGGGTACATCATTCTTCATCGTCACACACAGCCAACAAGTAGCATCGATGGCTGATGTGACGGTTGAGATTCGTGATGGTATCGTGTCTGGATTCCACCAAACTGGTATCGACCTAGATGAGCTAGGAGGCACCCGTGTCGTGAAGCTTGACAACAATTACAGACTTCCCATGCCCATAGATCTTCTTGAGAAAGCAGGAAATCCATCCGAGTTCAGAATATCATACGAGAACGACCGTTTCATACTAGTCCCACAACTAGAAGGAGTAGTTGATGAGATGCGCGAACGAAAAGCACGTACCTGTCGCGTCTGTGGCTCAGAGATTGCTCAGGGCAAATTCATATGCTCAAATTGTGGTAGCACAGTATAGTTACTGTGGTGCCTCATATCATGAATCGGACTCAATCAACTGCACTAGTATTCTCTATCTTTGTCCTAGTTTCCAGTGTTGGGTCCATCCTCTTCACAATAGCCTTTGATTATCCTCATCAGGTGACTGAAGTCAAGTCTGTGGAGTTCTATGACACTAGCTTCTGGGATTTGTCAGAAGCATTGTCAGACCCTCTTGATATTGAGTTAATCGATGAAAGTATCCTCATTACGGAAACCTCCCACGGTTCTATAGAACTCAATACAACTCAATTTACATTTCTGAGTGAAGTGTATCAAGATGTAGAAATTAGAATAAACTCCTTCATCATACAAAGAACTGATTTGCTTCTAGAAACGCCATCTATCCTGCTACTTCATGGATACGGAAGTAATGTGCAGGAACTCTTACCTATGATGAGAGAGATTGCAGCTGCTGGTTATATCGTAATGGGGATCGATTCCCCCGGTGCAGGATCTTCTACCAATTTTCCACAACTGAATCCATACACCTTCTATGATGTATCTAATGGACCTGAATCTGCTCACATATATCATTCAGTGTGGTCTGCTGCTAGAGCAGTTACGTGTCTTGAGAATCAGCCTCTTGTGAACTCGACAATAGTTGCCGGTGCATCAATGGGTGGAATGGAATCCGTGATCCTTTCCGCAATAGATGAAAGAGTCGATGGTACTATCTCAATGATTTCTGGTGGGAATCTTTACGAGTCACTGATGGAGGGCTCACTTATCAATAGTCTAATCAATCCTGATTTTGGGATTGGATCTGAGGAACTTGATCTTCTTCAAAGATGGTTCGATCCCATCGCCTATTATCGCATACTCACCAAACCCTTGTTCATGATTTTTGGTACCAATGATCCATTCTTTGTGGTTTCGTGCTTTATGCAGACAATTGAGGAAATCACAGCGCCTTTGACATTGAGTATCCGTCCAAACTATGGACATGTCGTCGATACTGGATGGAGTACAGTGATAGAACGATGGTTGGACAATCAATTTCTAGGAGAGGAATCCTATCCGATCATAGTGAATGTGAGTGCTACTGAAACATTGTCTATTGCAGGATTGACCCTCAGAGTAAGTGCAACGACTTCAACTCCTTCGGATCTCTATATCTGTTGGCGGACTGCGAATTCCGGCGCAACATGGACTATTACACCGATGACCCTAATTGGTGATGAATATGTGGTTGAGATAACCCCTCTTCTTGTAGGGAAGGTCACATATTTTGTCTATGCCGCAGAAGAGAGTACGATGCTAATGTCATCAAAGATAATGACTGGGAACTCGGGAAGTTTCGTTCTAGGAGTAATCGTTTTACTTTCAGCAATTAGTGTTCTTTACCTCTCAAGATTGACCGGCTGGAGAATAACTCGAACAAATATCATCAGAGAATCCCCTATCATGATTGGTGTGCTTATGATTGGACTCGGGCTTATTCTTCCATTCTATGGTATTGAGGGAAGAGTGGAATTCTCCCTTCTAACCTTTGTAGAGGTCCATGGACAATCAATTGGATTATCTGGGTGGTTTCTCTCCCTTGCTCAATTCATTCTCTACTATATCATCGCATCTGCTGCTGTCCGTCATCAATTTGAGTTCAAAGTTGTAGTAGCTGTTTGGTTTCCAATGCTCGTTCTAGTAACAATTGCTCACATCTTCTTTGCTGGAGTATTTGCTATCTCAGGAGGCCTGAATTTTGTCTATACTGGCATTGGAGCATTTCTAATGATTTTCGCGGTTCCTGTGATGCTAATCCTCGAATCATTCCTTAAGAATTCTGATGCGGAAGAGAAGATCATCTCGAAGGTTCTGGAGAATCAAACCGCTTGAATAATGCCACCATTTCTTCGATACATCGCCAATTGCCCATTAGATTCCTAATCCGAAGTCGTAATCCGTCAAGGATTTTGGTTTTGTGATGCTCCAGTCCTTTCTTCAAATAGATCTCTATTTCAGATCCTTCAGCATCAAAATCAGTCAGTATCAAGACCTCTTTGTCATTTGTAGCTTGCAACGCGATGTGATCAATTAGCTGAGTCCTTGTCATCTTTGATTGGGTCATAATGATGCTAGCAGTTATCCCTAAGTTACGTAGAATTTGCACATCACGTTTTCCTTCTACAATTATCAGGAGATTTGGGTACTTCTCATCTAGACTCTGTAGGAGTTCGATAAGGCTTCGTTCGTTATCTCTCAGGGGCTTATCACTACGATAATCCAATCCAATTACACCTAGTTTGGATTTATTGCGACTTTCATGCTTTCCCCAGAACTCATCATCTTTAAGGCAGTTTCGACATCCCTCAGAGGCATCTCATGTGTAATGAGCACGTCGCCATCCACATCACCAGCAATCAGCAACTTCAGTGCCTGCTCGACATGTTTTGGTGTCAGATGAAAGACGCCCTTTATCGTAAGCTGACCGTAATGGAATCGAACCGTGTCTATCTCGAATGTTGTCCCTGATGCTGCACCTCCGAAAAGCACTGTTGTCCCTCCATCTCTTGTCATGGCGATAGATTGTTCCCATGTGGAAGGAAGCCCTACAGCTTCAATGACTACATCTGCACCGTATCCCTCAGTTTCATCTCTAGCCCGCTCTATTGGATTCTCTTGTGCAGGATTCACGATAATATCTGCTCCTGCCTTCTTTGCATAATCTCTCCTGAGTTCTGACAAATCTGAGGCTATCACAGTTGAGGCTCCGTTCTTCTTTGCGAGCATAATGAGCATTTGCCCAATGGGCCCTGCTCCGATGATTGCTACTGTATCTCCGAGTTCGATATTCGACTCCTCAATTCCATGTACTACGCATGCTAGTGGTTCAGTAAGAGCAGCATGCTTGAATGAAAGATTATCCGGGATTTGATGGGTGTTCCATTTGACCACTGGTGCTGGTACTTTGATATACTCAGCATATGAGCCATTAACAAGCGATGTCTTTAATTGAGCACATAGATTGGGTCTGTTTCTCTTACAGAAGAAGCATGTGCCACAAGGAGCGGAGTTTGTGGCTACGATTCGCATTCCTGCTTCGAAGCTATCTACACCTTCTCCAACCTCTTCCACTGTCCCTGCATATTCATGACCAAAGAGTGTAGGTGCATTTTGGATGAGCACAGGATGACCTCTTTTGTAGGTTTTCACATCTGTACCACAAGTCAAAGCAGTCCCTACCTTCACTAGAAGTTCTCCTGGACCTATCTCTGGCACATCTGTTTCCTCATATCTGATATCGCCAACATCATAGAACATTGCTGCCATCATTCTTCTGCTCATTGGTCATCCCTCTGAAATGTCATTATCCAATGTATAAATCACTTGCTAACTGTCCCTTGTTCCTACCATAAGGCTTAATGAAAACCCTGCTTGCGTGACAATGAAGAAAAATGAGCATCCGATCGAGATATCCTGAAACGATTCTATATACTGCTAAAGCGGAATGGGACGGAAAGACTGGTGGAGTAGCAACAGCTACAGAAGGAAGGACGATAGTCTTCGATACACCAAAAACCTACGGTGGTAACGGGAATGGCGTGTGTCCCGATGAGATGTTTGTCTCTGCTGTGCTTGGATGCCTGATGAATACGTTCCTCGACTTTCAGCGTAAGACCGATTTGGATGTTGTATCAATTGAATTGAATGGTGAAGCAACAGCCAAGTTTGACAGAGAGGGTTATCAAATCGTAGGACTAAAGGTTGGTGGCACTGTAGTGGTCGATTCAGATGACATAGAGTTTGGTGAGCGAGCAGTCGATATGATGAAGAAATATTGTCATCTGACTCGATCGATAAAGGATTGTATACCCATCGTGTATCATATCGCGATTAAGGGCATCTAGCCTTCCTTCTCATTGATCATTACCTCGATTCTTTTCATGTATTTTTGTATATTCTCCCAATAGCCTCCTTGAAAGAAGACACTATTGCAATCCGTACAAAGCCAGAATTGCTCATAGTGATTGTAGGTTTGATCGTACACAAGATCTTTGATTCTAACCTTGGTAGATCCATCTAATTCTTCGAGAACTCCATTGCACTTTGAACACCTAGAAAGCGATGGATTGACAAATGGCTGGATGCTATACCTTTGAAAGACGCTTGCTACCTTCTCATCTACTGAGCCTCTGACAAGCATGCTTGGGAGTTCTCTATCCAGAGCGCGTTGATGTAACACCTCATCCGCAGTAAGCAAGACTCGCTCTTCTTTCTCTGAGATTTCAAGTGCCTCATCATCATCTAATGACGCAGAGTAAATGGTATCATTTCCTGTTAGTCTTAGCCAGAGGGCTACCTTTCCTAGCATCGCATCTACTACAAATCTCATCATCGTTCACCAAAGAAAATTCTCTCAGCATTTTTCCACATCACGTATTCAATATCATCATCTGTAATCTGCTGGTATCCCTGTTCAATCATAGTGGTAGGCAACCTCAAACTCGAGAAGAAATTCGCCCAATCTCGCATACTCATCACATGCTCGAATAGTGGGAAGTCACTTCCCCATATCACCCTATTCGGGAAAACTCGCAGCATTCTCGCATCAGCTATCATCTCATACAATCTCATTGGTGCTGCTTTAGCAAATATCTGCCATCCTGAAACATCTACTGAAACATTCGGATTCTTTGCTGAAACCATCAATGCTTCATCCACCCACGGAGTTCCTACATGGGCAATGACTATCTTCAATTGCGGAAAATCCGCTGCTACCTTATCAACAAATACAGGCTGTGCGTACTTGACATGCTTGAATCGTGAAGTAAAACCACAATGAATTACTATTGGAACTTCCAATTCAACAGCTTTCTCATAGTATGGATAGTATTCATTTGCGTCGGGATAGAATCCATTTGGAGGGTACATCTTCAAACCTATGCATCCTTTCTCCTTCACCGCACGTTCCAGCTCCTTGACTCCCTTCTCACCTCTTCTAGGATCCAAGCCCACCAGAGTTCGAATACCTGGCTCATTTCTCACTTCATCTGCATGCCAATTGGTCTTTTCTTTTAGCGAGAGCGGCATATCTTGGTGAAATCCACTATCGATTGGGAGGATTACAGCTCGCTCAATAGATGCTTCCTCCATGCTTTCCTTGAGCTTGCTAAGAGGAGAATCAAGTAAAGGTTCTGTACCATCCCGCTGTGCTGCTATCTTTCTCGCGTCAAGGTCCACATTACCGATAATATCACGTGTCCAGGTATGAACATGCGCATCGATTTTTCTCATACTCCATTCCTCTGGTTTGTCGTTGATCATCATAACAGCCAAGAGTCAAGATCATTACCTATCTCCTTTGCTGCTTCTTTAAGTTGGTCTACCACTCTAAGTGGTACATTTACACTACCAAGTGGAACCCGCCAATCCCCACCATGATAATCAGTTCCACCTGTTCCAATAAGATTCAGATCTTTAGCTGCATCAACTACAACTCTGGGTTCTTCCACGATTTTCATATGGGAGTAATCGTAATTGACCTCAACACCCATGATGCCCATTTCCTTTAATTCTCTCAGACTCAGTTCTATCGAGTCGACTTTGATGTCCAGAGGATGTGCAAGAACAGGTACTGCTCCCACATCTCTGAGGAGTTTAACGGCTTCATCCACCTGAAGTTTGACTTTCTTGATATATATCGGACCTCCGTTGTAGAGATATTTGTCAAATGCCTCATCCATATCATTTACGATTCCATGATCAATCAGTATCTTTCCAATGTGTGGTCTACCTGGAGAATCGACACCTTCCAGCAAGTCTTTCAAATACTCTTCAGAAGGTATGAATCCAAGCTCCTCCTCGACCTTATCAATCATCTTTGCAAAACGTTTCTCACGCTCTTCTCTTAGCCATTTTAGTCTTAATCCTAGAATCTGATTTTGATTGGGAACGTAGAAACCTAGTAGATGGGCACTCCTCTTTCCGTAATTTGTGCTAATCTCTAAGGAAGGCACTCTTACGACATCTCTAGTAACAAGTGCAGTCATGAACTCATAGAGCCCGTCAATGGTATCGTGATCATTGAGGGATACACCTCCTAAGCCTCGCTTTTCAGCTTGGTTGACGATTCTAGTAGGAGAATCGATACCATCAGAGAACGATGAGTGTGTATGAAGATCAGCACGGTCCATCATTGTGTTCTGCCTCTTGCATCAACGTTTCGACTAGCCTCTTTACCTTATGGCATATCTTCCGAATCTCTTCTCTGGTCATGGTATTCCTAGACGGACAATCCTTGTCAACTACACACTTGCGTTTTCTCACATCATAGATTATGGGATAGTAGCGACATCCATCGGGTCTGCTATCGTATATCTTGCATTGTCGTGTATCTGGGTCATAGAAATAACAATGGCCTTCGATATTTCTTAACTCACAAAAACCGTCCTCGGTCCTTACTAGAAATGTCCTCCCATCATATCCAAGTTCTTCGATACGCTCTGCATCCTTCTTGGTAAGTGTCATTTCTGTATCAATACAGCAGAGTCTAACCACCTCGCAACTTCTGTCATGATTACATTCGAAGGGCGTCAAGTGATTAATCTCCGTCAATGGACATATTGGTATCAAGTCGGTCAGGTTGCGGTTTATTGGGCCATTGCGTTTGATGGACGCTAACCCATCCCTACTTCATCATCATCCCGACAAGTTTCTTCAGGACATGTGATGATAAATGCAATTTGGTCTAACATCTTATCTATTGAAATGCAGGAACAAAAAAGATGAGCATATCTAAGCTATAGTCTTCTCCCTAAAAGACGTCTTGATGGCGATAAATTTTCTCTCAAGTCGTCTTTGATATCATCCTGTTTTGTTGGCAGTTCAGTCTGAATAAGTGGCTTTCCTGTTATCCTTTGATACGTGTCAGCTCGAATTCTATGAAGATATGTAACGATATCAACCGGTTGATCCACTGCTCCGAGTAGGTTTCTCTGGCGATGGCTGAAAACTGATAGTAGTCTTTCGAGAATCTTCATCATCCTTTAACCATGATATGACTCACCGGTTGACACAAAAGGTTTTCCAAGTAGCCTTTTAGGAGATGTCACACCCAAAGCACTAAAATGGGGAATACCAAAGTCGATGCAGCCATTCAGGTGTTGATGAGTATGCGTATTGCTGTTCTAGATAAGACCCGTTGCAGACCCAAGGACTGCACTCATGAGTGCCAGCGATTCTGTCCCAGAGTTCGAACTGGAGATGAAACTGTTGTATTTGAGGAGGGTCCTGACAAGCCTCCAACAATAGTTGAGGCCTTGTGTTCCGGGGAAGCGATATGTGTCAAAAAATGTCCTTACAATGTAATTACAATTGTCAATTTGCCTGAACAGCTAGAAGAAGATACCAGTCATCGGTTTTCCCAAAATGGGTTCAAGCTCTTCCGACTTCCAACCCCAAAGGAAAGAAAGGTTCTCGGGCTAATTGGACCTAATGGCGTTGGTAAGACTACTGCAATCAGGATTCTTGCCAGTGAGTTAAAGCCAAACCTTGGTCGCTATGACGCCCCTCCTGAATGGGATGAAATCATCACTGCATATAGAGGCTCTGAGCTGCAACCATTATTCGAGAAGATACAGAATGGCGATATAGTGCCTATCCATAAACCTCAGACTATAACTGATCTTCCCAAGGTTTCTTCGATTGCAGATAAGCCCATAAGCGATTTACTTGAGAGTGCAGATTCCTCAGGCCGTCTTAAAGAGCTCAAACAAGGTATGAATCTAGCTGATATTTGGGACCGGCCAATAAAATTCCTCAGCGGAGGAGAGTTACAACGTGTAGCTATCACAGCTGCCATTGTTCGAGAAGGTGATATCTACTTCTTTGATGAACCTACTGCTTACCTGGACGTCCGAGAGCGCCTACGTGTTGGAAGGGCTATTCGCGAGCTTGCGGATATTGGGAAAACAGTCGTTGTGGTTGAGCACGACCTTTCAATATTGGACTATGTTTCTGATCTTGTCTGTATGTTCTACGGAGACCCTGGTGTTTACGGTATCGTTTCACACCCACATGGTACTCGAGTAGGTGTGAATATCTTCCTCGATGGATACATTCCCGATGAGAATATGCGATTCCGAGATACTGTTATCTCCTTCAAAGGAATGACTTCTCAAGATGAGGAATACAAATCCCTTGAGACTCTAGTTGAGTATGGCGATGTGAAAAAGAAGTTCGAGGATTTTGAGCTAGAAGTCAA
>JAEORN010000131.1 GCA_016840825.1 Candidatus Thorarchaeota archaeon
GATTTGAGCCTACCATCTGGGTTCCTCTGATGCGCAAAACATTTTTCATTGAATCATCATCTCAAGAGTTGCGCCTAAGGAGGATGCGAGATGAAGCACGTCAAGAATTTAGTATTAGGAACAGCTCTGCTGTTCATGTTAGTAACAACTAGCGGAGTTCTTACTATTCCAGGTAGAAGTACCCAATATATCCAAGCTGATTGGCCTGGTGGGTTGATAATTGATCATACATGCATCGATTTGGCTACAATCCCCTCTGAGTGGATTGATTCAGCACAATCGAATGTGAAGATCCACTATGCACATACAAGTCACGGTGGACAGATTAGCACAGGACTTGATAGGATTGAATCTGCTGATTCTGACTACAGTCAATCACAAGGATATCTTACACTCCCTTCAGATTCAGAAGCGCTATGCATCTTGGACGGGAATCCCCCTCATGACTACATCACTCCCGATCTCTACTGGGAAACAACTGAAGGTGTTGGTATAACTCAGGAAACTCTTGATGACAATCCTACTATCACAGTCTCATTGTGGTCTTGGTGCACACAGGTCAACTACTATGACACATCACAGATACAGGACTATCTTGATACCATGTCTGCACTAGAATCTGCAAATCCTGATGTCACCTTTGTCTATATGACTGGTAATGCACAAGCTGGTGACTCTGATGGATACAATCGATGGGTCAACAACGAGATGATTCGGGATTACTGCACGACGAATAGCAAGGTCCTCTTCGATTTCGCTGATCTTGATGCCTGGAGCGGAGGTGATCAGAACACCTACGAGTACACTGAAGGATCAACGACATACAATGTTCCCATTGAACACGAGGACTTCAATGGTGATGAAGCAGGACACACAACCTATACCAGTTGTGAACAGAAAGGGAAAGCCTTCTGGTGGCTTGTTGCCAGTCTTGCCGGATGGAATGCACCCTCAACGAGCACATCGACTAGTGGTACTACCGGTGGAACAAGTCCCCCACCTGAAACCGCTAATTATGTCCTCATCGCAGGTGGTCTGGGCTTCGTGGCAATCTTGGTCATTGTTACGGTTTTGTACAACCGACGCCTGAATCCGTAGGAAGCTTATTGAGCTTCCACGGACACGATATCTCAATTCGAGGAATGATATGTTTGAATAGATCCGAAGAGAAGATAGACGAAGCTTGGCCCCTTCTAATACCAATAGGAGTTCTTGTCATTGTGATGTGGGGCACAGAGGTCATCTGGATCCTGATACCCATTTTCGTTCTAGTCTGTGTATTCTTTGGGAATCTTAATGAACAGCGAAAGATTTCCGAGCGCAAGGCAGAGTACATTCCAATCAGAACCTATGACGAATCAGTTGGGGAAGACTACGATGCCAGACATGAGAAACCCATCTATGACCAAGAGAAGCAGAAGGATGAAGGTATTGCCTTTGGAACCCTTATTCCTGTCATTTTCCTCTTCTGGCTCTTCATCGAATCCCTATCTTGGGTCTTCTTAGTTCCTATCTTCTTTCTTCTTTGGTCATTCTTTGAGAGCGTTCTAAAGAACATACGAGGAACACCTGAGGTCAGTGAAGAGATAGAACGAGGTGATGCTCGATCAATTCAAGAGATTGCTGATCGAACTGGTGTTCCTGAAGATCGAATTAGAAGGCAGATCGTTAGAGAAAAGCGAAGTGGGAGTGCTGACATCTGGTTCGACCCATCCACTGGCGAGCGTGCTAGCACATCAATGCATAACTATCCCCCTGCTGACTCGAAGGTTGGCTGCGTCTATTGCGGCTTTGCCCTTCGGAGTGAGGATCGTTTCTGTCCCTATTGTGGCGCACCTATCAAGGCATAGCGCCTTTCCCTTTTATTTTTCGCATCTTCGCAAAAATATTTAAGGAACACTTAACGATAGTGAAAGCATGAATTCTAAGCTTTTACAGATAATTAATGTGATAGCAGTCATAGCGGCGATTGTATTCAATTCACTCGTGAACATAATACCTGTCAACAACATAACGACTGGAGAGGTGTCTGATGCCTTTCCCAACTTGTTCACACCACCTGGATACGTCTTCGCGATTTGGGGTGTCATCTATGCCCTTGCCATCGTATTCATGATCTATCAAGTCAGATCTAACCAGCGAGAGGAATCATATCTACAACAAATTGGAATTCTGTATCTTGTAGGCTCGATAATCAACATTGTCTGGTTGGTTGTCTTTCATTATTCATACGGAAATGAGGTACTATTTCCAATTACGACTCTATTGATTCTAGGTTTTCTTGTTACTCTTCTGTTCGTCTACACCCGTCTAGGTATTGGCCTTAGCGAAGTGCCGGTAGGGCAGAAGCTTGGCGTACATCTACACTTCAGTGTATACCTAGGATGGATTTCACTTGCATCAATAGCGAACATCGCATCAACAATCGTCTTGTTGGTTCCAGGAATCCCTCTTGATATTCAAGCTCTTTGGACAGCTATTATCATTGTCGTGGCGCTAGTTCTAACGATGCTGATGTTGTTCCTACGAAGGGATTTTGCATACGGCTTGGTAGTTGTATGGGCATCCATTGGCATTGCTACTAAGCAAGCTGCTTACCCAGTCATCTACTTTGCTGCATTAGGGACAGCAATCATTGTGCTAGTTGTGATTCTGATATTACCATTCTTGAAGGGTAAGAAGAATCCCGTAGACTTCTATCTACACCGAAAGTAGAACACGAAAGGGGTCATTCCCCTTTCTTCTTTTTCTAGGAAATCACGAATGTTACAAAAGGTTCCTCGGTGGATAATTTCCAAATTCCAGTAACACCTGCCTTTCGGGCTCCGAGCTCCAGATGGAGCATTGCAATACCACAATCAAGTCTTGGAGAGATGCTCTTAGATCTTCCATCTGTACAGTACATCTCAATTGTTTCGTCAACTATTCTGAATCGCCAAGGTTGCCGATTCACAGCAGAGGGTGCCCTTCTCGCGGCTTCTAGGGCCTTTAACATCCATCCTTTTGGTTCCTCTGATTTCAATTCAAGAAGCGAATCAAGAGATTTCCTTCTTTCAGATCCTATAAGCCCAGACA
>JAEORN010000132.1 GCA_016840825.1 Candidatus Thorarchaeota archaeon
GACTTCGATTGATAATTAATTCTAACTTAGTTCATTCCACAACTTTCATGCCAGGATACGAAATGACACAGAGAGAATCCTTACCACTTACTATACAATCTAATAAGTGATCAACTTCCTCAAGAGCTTGTCATCAATCTCGATCTTTCTGAGGACTTCAACAATCTTCTGCGAGCTATTACCATCTCCAAAAGGATTTGTGACTGTTTTAAGCCTCTGTTGAAACCCATCGTTGTAAAGTGCGAAATTAATACCATCAATGATATCTTTACTCTTTGCTTTTACATTGATTATATTCTCGCTCAGACCTCGTGATTTCTGCCTTGAGCCGATATTTATCACAGGCAGCTTGATTGACGCAGCTTCAATGATACCGCTGCTAGAATTACCAATCATTACTGCGACATGCTTCATTAAATCGATGTAATCATCATGAGGAAGGCTCTTTATTATCTTAATGAACGGCAGTCCAACAAGCTTCTCAATTTCTGCTATGATCTCCTCATTCCCGAGGTCGTTATTTGGATAGAGTATTACTGTTTTTAATTTCAATGTCTTCAAAGCTTGAGCAATTTCCCTCATCTGTGCCCCGCCATCTTCATGCGGGAAGACAGGATGGAAAACCATTAGTATCGACTGGTTGTCTAGTTCAAAGTCTATCCTCTCGGATATTTCTGCTAATGATACTGGCTTTTTCTGTACAATCGTATCTAGTGCCATAGAACCTACAAGATGTATTCTCCACGCTTCTTCTCCCATTTTCAGTAATCGCTCTTTATGTTGGCTGATTGCTACAAAATGAATGCTAGCAAAGCGCGATATTGAATGGCGTATACTCTCATCGATTAGACCACTATCTGTTCTATCACCACCATGAATATGTGCTATTGGTATTTTCAGAAGCGCTGCAGGTAACACCGCTGCAAGTGGTTCTAATCTGTCTCCGATTACTACCAAAACATCAGGCGAAATTCTTGAGAGTTCTAAAGTGAATCCTTTCACTGCTCTTGCAAGAGATGAACCATAGTAGATACGAGGATCTTCTGCTTCATCATACATCTCAATTATCGATTCGATTGGAAATCTATCCCTTTTAATTAGTTCAATTGTCAATCCGTATTCTTCTAAAAGATGCAATCCTGTGACCATAAGCGATAATTCCAGATCACTGCTCTCAACGATACGACGGATCAAAGGCTTCAATACACCATATTCTGCTCTTGAACCTGTAACAATAGCAATCTTCCTTTTCATGATACTAGCCAGTCAGTTTGTTTGGAAGACCACAAGCATTTGGTGTATTTGTGTTTTAGTATCCCACGTGGCACCTCATAATTCTCGTAAAAGATGTGCAGATTGTCACTCCCAACTGATCATATCTTCTTGTAACACATCATCTCTTCGAATATTCTCTCTCGCCCTCTTACCAATCACATCTTTCAGTCGACTTGGTTTCATTCCAGTTCCAGGTCTCTTGATGTCAATCATATCTTTCGTGATGATAGTTCCTTTGGAAATGTTTATGCTTGCAACAAGACTTTTTCTCGCAACTGCTGCGATATCAGTTTCTGTTTTCGTGGGTTTTTTCAAGCCATCACCAAGAGCAATATCCGCGTCTCTAACCAATTCTACAAGTTCCTTGAGTTCCTGCGGTTCCATTGATGCTTTATGATCTGGTCCCGGAAGGTCTCTAGATAAAGTGAAGTGCTTTTCTAGAATACATGCACCTAATGAGACCGCAATTATGGCTGCTAATGTTCCAACAGTATGATCTGAAAATCCAGTAAGAACATCATACTCGTCTCTCATTGTTTTAATCGTGCGCAAATTCTGATCCTTGAGGTCTGCTGGATAATTGGTAACACACTGCAATAAAACAATCTGCTCATTACCCACATTTCTCACTGTTTCAATGGCGTCTTGGATTTCCTCAAGTGTTGCCATACCTGCTGAAATAAGAACTGGTTTCCCCTTTTTTCCGATTTCTTCGATTGCTGGAAGATTTGTTATATCGCCTGAGCCAATTTTATAGGCTGGAACTAAAGGATCGAGAAAATCTATTGCATCATAGGAATGAGGAGTAGAAAGGAAAATTATTCCTCTATCATCACAATACTTCTTTAGTTCCTTGAAAGTTTCGTATTCAAATTCATATTTTCTGACCATCTCAATTTGGCTCTGTGTTTTGCCTAGATTCTTTTTCTGATAGCTTGCCATTTCAGCCGATGCTGTCATTACGCCTTCTGATTTGAATGTCTGAAACTTTACTGCGTCTGCTCCTGCTTTTTTCGCCTCATCAATCAATTGCTTTGCAAGCGTGATTTCTCCATTATGGTTTATGCCAGCTTCTGCTATAATGAAGCAAGGCTCACCATCTCCAATCCATTTGCCGCCGATGTTTACCCTATACATTTTTTCTTCCCGCTTTCATTTGACAAATCCCTACATCTCTTTTGTTGGAATTTTGCCATCCATACTCGTACTAAGTTCCTATCAATGCGAAGAGTATAACAACAAGAGATAATGTATTAATTTTAAGAATACATGAATAGCTCTATTTGAATGTTGAATGACTTCTGTTTACTAATAGGTTTGTCTGGAGTAGTCTATGATGTCTGAATGGCGAATTCCTCTTTACAAAATATATTACGATGATGATGATGTAAATGCTGTGAGTAGTGTAATCAGACGCGGTATGAATTGGACTGGAGGCACTTCTGTACCTTCATTTGAAAGGGAAATTGCACAGGTAACTCATCGGCAATATGCGGTTGCTTTCAACTCGGGCACATCCGGTCAATTAGCGATTCTCCAAGCGCTGCATATTGGGAAAGGAGACTCTGTAATAGTACCGTCATTCACGTTCATATCAACATGCAATACTGTAATCCAAACTGGCGCGACTCCCATTTTCGCGGATATTGAGGATGAGAGTTATGGTCTAGACCCAGCTGATTTTGAAAGTAAAATCTCTGAAACGACGAAAGCTGTTGTTCCAGTTCATTACGCAGGAGCAAGTTGTCGTATAGATGAAATCAAGAAGATTGCTGATGATAATGACATACTAGTGATTGAAGATGCTGCAGAAGCTCTTGGCTCTCGGTACAGAGGAAAACCAGTTGGCTCTTCGGGTATTGCAGCAATGTATAGCTTTTGCGGAAACAAGGTTCTCACAACTGGTGAAGGTGGCATGGTTGTCACAGATGACAAGGAAATCCAGGAGTCACTTGGTCTTCTAAGGTCACATGGGAGAAATGATCGAGGCGGATATTTTACATCCTCTGAATCATTTGACTATGTTGGATTGGGTTATAATTGGCGGATGTCTGAAATCACCGCTGAGTTGGGAAGATCACAATTGAAGAAACTCCAACTACTAATCAACAAACGGCAAATAGTCGCGCGGTTGTATGAGGAATGCTTGGAGAACGTAAACATAACTTGTCCGAAGCCAATAGCAGAAGCTACTCATATCTATCAAATGTACACCATTCGTTTTCAAAGCATTGATATGAGAGAAGCTGCACGAAAGAGGTTGACCAAAGAAGGCGTCATGTCAAAAATATACTTCGACCCAGTCCATCTGACATCGTTCTACGCAGACTTAGGACATAAGCAGGGAGAACTTCCGGTAACAGAGGATGTGGCAAAAACTGTATTGACTCTACCAATGTATCCTGACATGCCACAGGATGATGTGGAATTTGTATGTGGAATAATCCGAGATGTTCTAAAATAAGAAATCTGTATTTCAATTGGAAACATCTCTCATAGAATGGGATTATTCAAGCATGCAGAATACCGAAAACAACAAAAGATATACTCAAGAGCTAATTACTGACTACTCATGAGCAAAGGAAGATCTGTCGTTTTAGTCACAGGCGGTGCTGGTGCAATAGGATCTGCAATTGCGGAACACCTATTGAATGATAAAGAGACCGAATATCTTGTTCGTGTTTTAGATAGCGACGAGTATGGTGTCTGGAAACTTCAGCAACGACTTAAGGGAAATCCACACATTCGTTTCTTCATAGGAAGTGTGCGAGATTATCCTCGCATCCATGAGGCGATGCATGGTGCAGATCATGTTATTCATTGTGCTGCCTACAAGCACGTAGCGTTATGTGAGTTTAATCCGTTTGATGCGGTTGAAACAAATGTGGTGGGCACCCAGAACACAATTCGGGCAGCGTTTGAATCAAGTACTGTGAAGAACTTCTTATACATCAGCACAGACAAGGCAGTTAATCCGACAAGTCTTATGGGCGCAACTAAGCTTATTGGAGAGCGGCTCGTTATTGCTGCGAATTATATCAAAGGCCTACGACAGGTACGACTAAGTGCTGTTCGCTTTCCTAATGTTATTCAAACTCGGGGCAATGTATTTGAGGCTTGGGAGAATCAACTAAAGAAGGATGGAAAAATTCTTGTCACTGATCCCTCAATGACTCGTTATTTTATCCCCATCGAACATGCAGTTAGTTTTGTGATGGAAGCATTCAACTACATGAAAGGCGGCGAGATATTCTATCCTGGACAACTCGATAAGGTATTGAGGAACCTGTTGGATGTGGCTAAAGAATGGCTGGAGAAGCAACCCGTTAAGGGAGAAATCGTATATGGCAAGCCTGAGTTTGGCGAGAAGTTCCACGAATATCTGCACACGCCATCCGAAGAACCCTACGTGCAGCAGGTCTCTCCAACGCTTTGTATGATTCGACCTCCAACATACGATTTTGTGGAATGGAAACAGACTGGTGATGAGCAGTAAACACAAAACTACTCTCTGATTCACTGACTTGTTATGCAATCATGGCTTGAAAGCCCTCGATATTCAGAAGGGATCACATTAAGGCCTAACTTTGTCGAAAGCCTCTGAAGGAGTCGTCATGTTCCAAGTACAGACTACGTGCCGTTTCAATCATCCTCTTCTTTAGATGGTCGTAGTAGTTCTCGAGAAGTCTACGATTTGCCTCAAAGAGAAGCCTATGAAAGTCCTCATCGCTGTGAGGAGTGAAGTTCACAGCTAGTAAGTCCGAATTTGTATGTTTGTTCTCATAGAAATCTTCAGCATCCTTCAGCAGACCCTTTTCTATGGCATAATAGTACAAGTCCGATCCTGGATATGGTGTTACAGGTCTAATGGTCCTTAACTGAGCATGATCATCATACTTTAGGAGGAATTGGACACCTTTCTCGAGTGTTTTTTCATCTTCACCAATATTGCCCCAGATGATGTTGAAACCTGGAGAAATGCCCGTTGCAAGTGTGTTCTGAATTCCCTCTTCAATCTGCACCACATTCAGGTTCTTATTCATCAACTTTAGACACCTATCATCCATACATTCAATGCCATAATTGATGAATACACATCCAGAATCTTTCATTAGTTTAAGGATGTCTGGCTTAGCGAAATTCAAACGACCATTGCATGACCATCTCATATCGATCCCAGATTCATTGAAGGCTTGGCAGAGATCCTTTATCCTTTTTGCTGAAATCATCATGAGCTCATCGCCAAAAGTAAAGAAATTGATTCTATATTTTTCATTGAGAAGGCGCATCTCTTCTACCACATTCTCTGGGCTTCTAAGTCGTATTCCTTCATCCATACGGTAACAGAAATTACATCTGTAGGGGCATCCTCTGGAACTCAGAATGGGTAAACAACGATCGCTATTTCTAATATGAGGCTGTCGCATGAGAGAATAGTAATCCATATTGAAGAGGTCATATGCAGGAAATGGTATTGAGTCTAGGTCCTCAATGAGAGGTTGTCTTTCTGTTATTACACATTTTCCTTCGCTATCCTTGAATGCAATACCATTGACATCTTCCAGGTCAGTTCCAGATTCAAGAGCTGTCATGAGGTTTTGAGTACTGATTTCTCCCTCACCGATTACCACTGCATCCGCCCGTGTCTTCTTAATGAAATATTCCGGCTCAGGTGAAGGGCCGTGGCCGCCAATTACATAGAATGGGCGATCAGGTACCCTGTTTATGGCATCTGATATGCTTAGGAGTTTGTGATATTGGTAGTAGCCCCCAATCACTCCAACACCTACAACATCAAAGCTGTTCTTTGTTAAGTATTCGGTTAAATGAGAGTCAGGGTGATGGTACACGTCTTGGCTGTAAATTGTAATCTCGTGCCCTGCGTTTCGCAAGACAGAGGCAAGATATGCAATCCCCTGCGGAAACCAATGTATGTACGAGTCGTTATCGTAAACCACAAGACAGATTTTCATGGCAATCGATTTTTCCAACTTGAGTCGATATTTGAATCTATCCTAGGAAATTACATGGAAGAGTATCCTAACGCCTCTAGTGCAATCAAGTAGTACAAACCTACCAATTAGAGATAGATTAAATAGTATTTTGAAATGCTCCCGTCTAGGAAGAGAGGTAAGTCTGGTTTGTCAATGAAAAAGTGGATAATGAAGCAATATTGGCGAGTAGGACAGATTCGTACGTTGACTGGGCTTGCAACAGGTATGCTGGTTATTGGAAAGTTCTACCTGTCCTATGTTCCCTTTCTTGACCAGATGGGACTTATAGGGGCACTCATACTGGGAATGACTCTCTTCACATTCTTCCTAGGTCTAGGTTGGGTATATGATGTCAAGCTAAAGATGTGGAGTCAGAAGAACCAAGTTAGTGTTGAGAGAAATGCGTATTATCATGTAGCCTACATCGGATCAAAGGCATATGACTACCCCCTTCTATTTGTGCTTCTCACTTCTTTAAAGGGAGCTATGAGCAAAATCGGAGCAGAGAGCAAATCATTTGATGCCATAGTAAACTATCTGCAGGAGTATTATCAGCTAACTCCCACAAAAGAAGGAATCACAAGGACGCTTGAGATGGGAAAGGAGTTCAAAGCTGAATATCCCTTTGTATCTTCAGAGCCAGCTCACGTAAAGATACCTCTCTCATCTAGAATTAAATTGGGATGGGAACTGCAGTTTCTGCGGCTTACCTGGATTCAAAGTCTTACAGGTCTTCTGCAAGACACTCTTGTGTTTGGTGTACTATATGTGTTTATTATCTTCCCGGATGCAACGGCTGACAACGCGTTGTTCTTGGGTGTCTTTGGTATTTCAATTCCGCTTTTGTTCATTCTCATCTTTCTTGGGTGGGTATATGATAGAAAGTTGACAGTGTGGTCTGCTGACGTAGCTGTTCAGGTCGAGAGAAATCCGTATAGCTATGTAGCAGAACCTTCCATATTTGCATTTACAATTCCCTTCTATTATGCTCTTTTCAAAGTCCTTTATCAGATCATGGTAAAGAAGGGCTTGGAGACCAAAGAGGTTGAGCGCATGCTCGATTACCTCGACGAATACTCGAGGCTCATATCGTCCCGTAGTCAAGACCTCACTAAAGCTGTACAAATACGCAGATCACTAGGATCACTCTTTGTGGAGGAGAATTAGTATGGGTTTGAAAAAATGGCTCATGAAGCAACAGTGGCGAATTGTCCAGATCCGAAATATCTGGACCCTCTTCTATGGTGTTCTACTACTAGCAATTGCATACTACGAGTATGTACCTTATATCTCAGAGATGACAGAAACTGGACCCTTTGTGTTTGCTGGTATCATTCTCTTTACATTCTTGATTTTTGGATACATCTACGATCGAGTACTTGTCATGTGGGCGCCATCTCAAGAAGTGACCGTTGAACGTAATCCATACATGTATGTTCCATCTCCAAAAGAAACAGTGTTCTGGTTCCCCATCTATTCAGCTCTTCTAGACATCTCGGAACAGCTAGCAAAGGATAGTGACATTGACACCTCTATAATTGATGAAACTCGAAGGTACTATGCTGAGATTGAGAAACTTAGACCTGAGAGGAAAGAAGATATTGAGCGAGGGATTAAGCTTCGTGAGGAATTTGTCAACTCTCACCAGTTTTCAAGTATACTGGATAGAGATGAGCAATGAGGCTCTATGCACTATGTAGGTTTACGCTCTATTTGATGATGACACTCTCTGTTTCTGGAAATCTTGATATACACATCAGGTAGCTATCCAAGCACGCGGAGGACAAAGTGTGGATATTAGACGATCACTTGTTGCAGGGGCTGTTCTACCTCTGGCAGATAGGATTCGAGGAACCACATTTCTGCAGAAAACGAAATTTCTTCGCGAGAGCCAATGGTGGGATAGAGAACAGCTAATTGAACTACAAGAGAGCAAGCTTCAATCATTGCTTACTCATGCCTACAATCATGTGCCATACTATAAGCGAATCTTCAAAGAAAGAAATCTCCAACCATCTGATATCAAAACTCTCGATGACTTGGTAAAACTGCCAACACTAACAAAATCGCAAGTGCGAAAACACAAACATGAACTCATCGCTGATAATTACTCGCAAAAGATGCTCAAACCTGGAAGAACGGGTGGTTCTACCGGAGAGCCTCTTCAATTCTTTAATGATGCAAATGCTCTAAGTTGGGCCTGGGGTGCAATGAATAGATACTACGAATGGACTGGTATGAAACTAGGCGAAGGTCGGTTTGATATCGGAGGCGGATCTTTAGGAGGTTTCCTGAAAAAAGGAACAAAGAAAGACGTCCTTTCCAAGACACTAAGACGAATTCAGAAGATCGAGTTTTATCCAATATTCGAGCTAGATTCGAATATGGCAATGCGTATCTCATTCAATGCCAAAAAAATGAATATTCGTGTTGTAAGAGGCTATCCTTCTGGTCTCTATATTCTTGCTAGATTCGCTCTTTCTCAAAACTTGGATTTTGAAAGAGTAAAGATCGTTCAATCGACATCCGAACGTCTTTATCCTGAACAACGCGAAACAATTGAATCAGGACTCTCTGCTGATGTTTACGACCAATATGGCGCAGGAGAGATTCTCTCAATTGCAGCACAATGTGAAAAGAAAGGAGCTTATCATGTCTTTGATGAACACGCTCTTGTAGAAAACGAACGGACTGTGACTGGAAAGGATGGACGCGTTCCTGCGATAATAACAGACCTCGATAACTTTGCAATGCCCTTTATCAGATACGAGCTCGGAGATGTTTTGAACTTCCATGGTGCTGGCTGTTCGTGCGGAAGAGGTTTGTCATCAATTGGAAAAATTGAGGGGCGGACACATGATTTCCTTTCCACGACAGATGGGCGACCAATTCCTGGCGAGTTCATCCCACACC
>JAEORN010000133.1 GCA_016840825.1 Candidatus Thorarchaeota archaeon
ATGTATGTGAATGAATTCAGGCTGAATTTTGGAGCACTTCTGATTGCAAAAACAAGCGGCGGACGAGCTTATTTAACAGAAGAGTTGATCAAGGAACGATCTATACTCTCTACTATATTAAGCGCATCACGTTCTAAAGCGAAGTTAAATGCATCAACGTTGAAAGATGCTGAAAGTTATTTAGCTAGATAGATTCTGCCCTCTCGATTAGATTATTAACGTAGATACCTTGTTTTAATCGCGCTTCAAGTCTGCAAAACGCCTAGTGTCATAGTGAGTGTTGAGAGCCTAGTATTAGGTGTTCAATGAAAGCACTTTTCATACTCTAGGTACAGGATTTGAGCGCACTATTATGCCTTGGTGAATCCTCTAATGCTTCCTGGTAAAATATCCCCTGATGCATTGAAATCCCGTGTCTTCAAATACCTTGGAACTGGTCACCCCAGCATTCTTCTCGGACCTGCTCTTGGACAGGATGCCTCGCTAATACGTATCGGAGATCGTATTATTGTGGCATCAACCGATCCTATTACTGGATCCATTGAAGACATCGGTTGGTTGGCGGTTCATGTCAACGCGAATGATGTCGCTACTTTTGGTGTTGAACCAAAGTGGTTTCTCAATTCTATAATGCTACCTACCGGATTCACAGAGGAACACTTGGAAAAAATAATGATTCAAATTGATGAAGCAGCTAAATCGCTAGGAATCACTGTTGCAGGAGGACATACGGAAGTCACAGATGACATCGAGAAACCGATAATTGCTGGATTTATGATTGGTGAAACGATTGAAGGAATGTACGTCACTTCTGCAGGTGCTTCACCAGGTGATGTAATTATAATGACTAAATCAATAGCAATTGAGGGAACCGCGATTCTTGCATCAGAGGGCCGAAATTACCTACAACCCCATCTGGGAAAAATGGTCATTGATGATGCAATAGCTTTACGAAATCAAATCAGTGTTGTTAAAGAAGGGATTACCGCATTTAGAACCGGATTTGTAACATCAATGCATGATCCTACTGAAGGAGGCATCGCGAATGGCATTCACGAAATGTGTGATTCCAGTAATGTTGGCTGCATCATTTTTAAAGATCAGATACCTATCAGGGAATCAACAGTAGCTATATGCAATTACTTGCAAATCGATCCACTCCAGTTAATTAGCAGCGGTACGATGTTGATGACAGCGGAGGAGAAAAATGCACAGAGGATCGTAGATGCACTTACTGCTGCTGGAATCGAATCTTCAATAATTGGCTCAGTAGAGAAGGATTTTACGAAGAGAGTTTTGATGACCGATGGATTGCCATCAGAACTAATCCGTCCTAAGAGTGATGCACTTTGGAATGGACTGAAGCGTATTAGTTCATAAATTCACGTAGGGCTTCCATCTCTTTTTCAGTAATAGATTCAATCAATATTGGTGAGATAGCTATGTTGTCATCAGTCATGACGACCCGAACATCATCGCCTTCCTTGCCGTCCAGTTCTATCCCTTCAAACCAGAAATAATCTCTACCATGAGGATCGACTCGATGAACTACCTTATTCGTCATTCGCACCCGTGCTGGAACGGCAAAGATGATTTTGGTATTCTCATTGACATCACAAGGAAAGTTCACATTGATTGCATCGAATTCCTTGGGAAACTCCTTTATCAGTGCCCTTTTTACTATATTAGATGCAATCTCGCATACAAGATCATAATTGCGTTCTGTCCCACTAGTATTGAACCAATCATTCGGTGTTGCCTCTTGGGAGAAAGCAATAGCAGGATATCCTTTTAGCGCTGCTTCAAATGCCGCTCCAACAGTTCCACTTGTGAACATACTTTGATATCCTATATTTCCTCCTGCATTTATCCCAGAAACAAATAGATCTATATCTTCAATAAAATGGGTTGCCAATACAACAGAATCTGCAGGTGTTCCATCATGAGTGATCATTCTATACCCTCCACGATTACCTCTATCAGTGGCTCTCAATGGTCTATTCAATGTCAATGATTTGCCTGTTGCGCTACGTTGCCCCTCTGGAACCACTACATATAGGTCGCAGAATTCCGAAAGTGCTTCTGCAAGACGAAGAAGTCCTTGACTCTGTGGACCATCGTCATTTGTTAGGCATACGCGTTTCATCACTAATCACTCCGAGGAGTTAATTCAAAAATAGGATTTACTGATAAGAATGCCGTTAAGGTAAAAAAGAAAAAATGAACCCGGAAGCCTATCCTGACTCCCAGATTCTTTCATAAGGTCTACATATGGAGAATGTTATAGATCATAGGCTTTCAGAGTCTTACGCTTGTTTTCACCGCAGCGCTTGACTGCTCCATCTAGGAGTTTCTCGATATTCTTATCGAGTGCTGCATAGAAATCGCCGCCGACTTGGACATTCTTTTTCTTTGCGTAGTCTTGTATTGCTTTCTTCACAACAAAGCTCATTCTTCGCTGTCCTCCTAAAGCGAAATGTTATTTCTATAAGCAAGATTCCATCCTTATAAGGCTTCTCAGGAAATGCTTTTTTTGGCGGTTTCAGGCGGTTTCTTTGGCATGATATCAAAATGCGCTTTCCAGAATGTCCATTATCTTCTGGGAGGCATTTCCATTCCCATACGGACACTTTGATTTCGGCAATGATCCCTTTCTTAAGGTGTCTTCAATTATATTTGGGAATTCATTCGAATTCACGCCTACGACTGTTACATGCCCCGATTCGACAGCCTCAGGTCTCTCAGTCGAGGTACGCAGCACAAACGCTCGCTTATTGATTGAAGGTGCTGTGACTTCTTCCTGAACTCCCCCTGAATCAGTAATAATGAACTCAGCTTTATGCATAAGACCTACAAAATCCAGGTATCCTACTGGATTAATGATATTGATTACTTCCCCTTCAATGATCTGATCCCATAGTTGAAATTCCTTCAAGCGACCTACTGTTCTTGGATGTGCAGGGAATATCACATTTCTTCCTAATCTTGAAATTCCATCAATTAACCCAGATAGGATTTCTTTGTCATCAACATTCTCAGCTCTATGCAGGGTGAGGAGTGCAAAACTATCAGGAACTTGAACGCTAACATCTCTCTGCTGAAGCTTGACTGATACATACTCTAGAGTATCGATTATTGTATTTCCTGTAACATGAATATCACCCCACACATTCTCTTTCTTCAGGATATCTGCAGATGTTTCAGTTGGTGCGAAGAGAAAACTAGATGCATGATCAGCTAGCCTTCGATTGAGTTCCTCTGGCATTCGCATGTCATAGCTTCTTAGACCTGCTTCGACATGGCCAACAGGAATATGTAACTTTACGGCAGTAATTGTCGCAGATAGAACTGCATTTGTGTCTCCTTGTACTAAAACCACATCTGGTTTGAATTGCATCAACTCTTTTTCAATACCCACCAGCGCTTTAGCTGTTTGTTCCGAATGTGTTCCTGATCCAATATTCAAATTCCGATCAGGAAGTCTTAGATCTAAATCCTCAAAGAATTGATTACTCATATTAGGGGTGAAGTGTTGTCCGGTGTGTAATAGAAAATTGTCTAACTCCCTTTTTTCACATTCCTTAACGATGGGAGCCATCTTTATTATCTCAGGTCGAGTTCCCACAATGATAACTATTTTCAGCGGCAACACCTATTATACCTGATAGGACTTCCCTCATAAACTTCATGTACTATAAATGTCGAAAACACCTTTAAGATGAGATGATATGATATTGTCTGTCCTATTGGGGTGAATTAAAGAGTTGCGTTACGCAAATGGATTGCTAATGGGATTTATTATTCCAGGAATTATTTTCATAGGAACTGCCATAATAAGACTTTCAGCATTAGGTATCACGGATTCCATAGTGCTAGCAGAGATATGGAATACCTACGTAATTTGGACCTTCATCTCAGTAGCAATTATCATGATTCCCTTGATAGTAGGTTATATTAGATATAGAAAGAGCTTCCGAGAAATCTTCTTGTTTGAATCAGGAGGGGTCTTCTTCTTTTCCCCACTATGGTTCTTCTTTGCAACTGAAATTACAGGAGAATCGTTCATTGATACCTTGATTAATGGGGTTGATAATGCAATAGCATTTCCCGGTCCTAATGGAGCTTTAATCGGTACTAATATTGGACCAGTCTTCTTAGCACCTATTCTAATAGCCGGGATGATTTTTGGTTTGATTCTTCTCCGACCATCATTCATTTCAAAAGAACCTGCGACTTCTGCTCCAACCAAGGCTGCTACTCCCAAACCCATACCAACACATGAAGATGAAGATGAGATGCCTGATGTTGCACCTCCAGTAGCTGATTCTGGTAGCATTGACGAACTGCGAAAACTCCTTTCTGGTCTCTCTGTCCCTCCAACTCTCATTGAAGCATTGATTAATGCGGGTTATGCAACTATAACTGACCTCATTTCAACAAGTCCTGAGAAATTGGCAAAAGAAGCTGGAATTGGTCTAAAGATGGCTCAAGATATTCATCTCTCAGTGCAAAAGAAGATCTGGTTTGGTGGTATTGAGTAGAACTCCCTATTTACTAGTCAATTGATATCATTGCTTCAAGGGCAATTTGAATCAATGAATCCAGCTCTGGCTTATCTGTGATTTTCGCCTCTTTTTCTATTGGCTCTCCAACAATTACACACGCTGTTCCTACTTTTACTCTTCTCAGTTGTCCAATAACAAAAAGTGCTGCACTCTCCATCTCAGTTGCCAACACTCCGGCTTTTCGATAAGCATTCCATTTAGCCTGCATTGTGTGACTATCTGCAACAAGTTCTGGAAATTCACTATAAAAGGCATCTTTACTGTGTCCTATGCCCACCCTATAGGATGCATTCGTGTTTTCAGCAGCGTTTACTAAAGATGCAAGAAGTTTTGGATCTGCAATTGCTGGGTATTCTAGTGGAACATACTGCCTTGATGTGCCATCATCTCTTACTGATCCTGTGAATATGACGATATCTCCTGCTCTTAGAGAATTATCTATTGCGCCAGCTGTTCCAACCCTTACAAAGATTCGACCACCAACTCTAATCAGCTCTTCAATACCTATAGCCGCAGAAGGACATCCAATCCCTGTTGAGCATACTGCTACAGGCACTCCTTTGTATGTACCTTTGAAGCTCCAATATTCTCTCTTGTGTGCTATTTCTTCTGGATTGCTAAAGTAATTCTCAGCAATTATCCTTGCGCGATCTGGATCTCCTGGCAGAAGAATTCGAGGAGGTATTTCTCCCGGAGCTATGTTAATATGATACTCTTTTTCTTCAATCATCATTTGATGGCAACCTTAGTCGGTCGAGGAATGCGGTATTAAAAACCATTTCTAAATGTATTCAATAGTACTCTCCGACATGCTTAAAAGACACGTCAAACCCGCGTTTGTGAGTGGTGACCATGAGCGACAATGTCACAGAACTAGAACGAAAAATCCTGGCGGTAATCATTAAAGATAGCCACAGACCTGCCTCTATTACACGAATTCTAAAGGGTCGCCAAGTTGCCTGTGACCAGAATTCAGTTGTTGCATCTCTTAACTCCCTTGAGAAGAAGGGATTAGTAGAACGTTTTTCAGCAAAGACCTGGATTGCGAAGGGTAAAGCTGAGGATTACATAGATTAGAAATAGTGTGACTGGATGCTTTCATATGTGTCCGTTACAGAATTTTCACTAGTTTATCTACGATGTTATAGGTCAATTCAGGATTCTTTACTGCAAATACGTGTGTTCTAATCGTATTAGACACAACAATATTACCATCTATCTTCGTGACTAAATTCTCTAACAGCTCCTCTCCTAAATCCACAAGAGGAAGAACATGTGCTACTGCAAGAGCGACGTTTGCAGCTCCTTGTTTTCTGAGTCTATCAGCAGCCTTCAATAGAGTGCTTCCACTTTTCGTCAAATCATCGATAACGATGACATTCTTACCATTGACATTTAGATCACCGGAGAGCTCAATGCTGAATGAATTTGATCTGCTCTTACCGAATCCTTCACAATCGAATCTTTCTTGTCCGCCTTCATCAGGAGTAATCACTAAGTACTCCTGAAAATTAAACTGCTTTGCAGCGAAATCTACGAGATCTGGAATCACATCAACTATTTCCAATTTGCTTCCATCTATAAGATTCTTCATCCAATCAAGACTATCAGGTGCATGAGGATTGAGTACCCATACCTTATCACAGGATTTTGCAATCATCTCCATAGCCCATTTTCCAGATATTGCTT
This sequence comes from Candidatus Thorarchaeota archaeon, assembly GCA_016840825.1. The sequence continues at coordinate 6,255 of JAEORN010000133.1, forward strand.
CTCCTGTCTTGAACGCCTTATCTTGAAGTGCGAACGGTTGAAATGTAAGAACTACTTCGATTTTTGATGGAGGTTCTACAGGCGTGGTGCAGTAGCTCTTATGACCAATCTCTTCGACAGATACGGGATTATTTAACAAATCGAGCATTAGAAGAAGTTCAATCAATCTATCGGCAGTAGAATAAGCTTCTTGCTCATCAGGTCCTGATGCAGTACAACTTTGAACAACGACTACTCTTCTGCCAGATAACCTTGAGATACGTGGGATTCTAACATATAGATCTCCATTGGGAAACATTCTCCGACTATCATAATTTGACGCAGAACGATATACAGTGTATCCATGTTCTTTGAAGCGTAATCCCAAGTGTTCTGCTCCACTAGCAAGAATAACCTCATAGTCTTTCATTGTTGAGCACACCATCGTGCGAAGCGCCAAACTTCCCCCTTAAGGAACTTTCTCTTAGTCAATATTTGGTTCTTCTTGCCCCACATACCTACTCCCTATTCGCTGATCGTAGCCAATATCAGATTCACTGGAAAGGGGCATAAACATGATTTGCACAATCCTCATACCTGGATATAATAGAACAGGACTAAGGTTCTCGCAGAATATTTCCAGAGTCAGTTTTCCTGGTTTATTTCTACCTGTGCCCGGATTGACTAAACCCGCAGCATGTACAATTATCCCAAGTCTTGCAATACTCGATCTTCCCTCAAGGAATCCTGCATATTTTGATGATAACGATATGGTTTCAATTGTTTGCCCGAGAATAAACTGGCCCGGCAATATCATGAAGGGATCTTTCTTTGTATTCACCAGTCTTGTTCCTTGGTCCAATGGTTTGTCAGAATGAACATCAATCGGTTCTCCAGGATGATAGATCCGAAATATACTATCAAGGCTGAGATCTATACTACATGGTCCTATAGAATCAACATTGAATGGATTAATGGTGATCTCTCCAGCTTCAATAGCTCTTCTAATATCTCGGTCTGACAACATATGGCAACACCCGTTTTAAAAATACAGAGAATAAATGTCCTTTTAATCTAACGAATCTATTGAGAGTACGAGAATAGGATAATCTTTAACTCCAAAGCTCAAGTATCTCAACAGCCACCAAAGGTAAAGTGTAAAGTGTGAGCCCAACGGCCCGAGACCTCTTACTCCGGATCTCAAAAGACACGGGAATGTCTTATCGTGATGTAGCGCAAGCCATTAACGAATCGATGGCTAAAGGGAATGGATTTCTTGAATCGGTAAAATCACTTGTTTCAGAGAAAGGATTGAATCCTAATGATTATCAACTCGACTCCCTTGAAATCGTGAGGGAAATTAAAAGAATACTTCAAGAAGATTATTCGCAGACATTGATGATTTCTGCTGTACTTGGTCAGCTTGTTGAGTCGAAGGAACATGAACGATTTCCCCCTCCTGCATTTTTCCTTTTCTTGGAGATCCTTGCTGAGATTGATGAAGCTCCAAGACGAATGGGGTCTGAGCCGCCAAAAAATGTGGATGAGGCAACTACTAGGATTATTGAGCTAACAACCACATTGGTTTCCTTAATTTGCGAGTGGCGACAAACTGGAGTAGCTGGTGTCGCAAAGGATTGCCCTCCTTCCTTACATGATTTGGCAAGAAGCGTATTTCGGAAGACAAAGCTCCTCCAATCAGGATTGTGGGCTTGTGTATCTTGCGGCAAGATCGTAAACGCTAGTGAAACAAGAGCACTTCTATGTAGTGACTGTGATTCAGAATTATCCGGGGAGTCTTCTGAACTCTTTGAGAATAGTGCGAGCCGGGATCGAAACGGATATGGTAGAGCTCGCTACTAGTGCGCAATCCCTAGAGTGTAAGATTGAAATCTAATCCTTCTTTTAACAAGTTCAAAGTCATTTCAACCTGCTCCTCATAAATTGTAACACTATCAACTTGAAGAGCAAACTCGCCTACATTGGCTTGTTCGATAAAGAGCACTACTGGGTCTAGACTAGTTGTTGATCCAAGACTAATCATTGGAGCTGTTAAACCATCATAGAAATCACTTCTTCCCATAGGAATGTTCATTCTTTTTAGAAGCCTTTCGCCCTTCTTGGATATTACCTGACCTACAGTTGGACCATCATAACTAACCATTCCAACAACGAATCTTGTTGGCACATGCCCCCTAAGGAAAAAGAGCATATCCGTCATCCATTCATATTCTTTTACAAAAACATCTCCGAAGATAATCATTAGGTCTTCAGACACCATAGCTTGTACAGGTATGACTGGGGGCTTTATCTCTACAGGATATCTGTTCCACGTTGAAAAGCTTGGGGAATTGAAGACAAAAACTGTTTCAAAAGGCATGTTTTCATATAATCTTCTACAGACAGCTTGTCCCATAGGATTCAATCCAAGAATAACAGTATATTCTTCTGTTATTTTTCGCTTCTTATAGACTTCCAAGATTGGAGATATCCATTCCTGTTCAAATGTTGGCATCTTATCAAGCCCTCTTATCAGATACTATTACGTTTTAACGGATAATAATTCATCTAATAACTCATTGATTAACGTAGCTACGCTAATTCTCTAGGTGCAAGAACTGAAGATTATGGCTTATTTTTTTCATATATTCCAAACTTATCCCCATCCGATTCATTTATACGGAACCCATAACGCGGGGCCTCTCGCGAATTCACTAGTACTTCAGTGAGGTCATTTCATTGGATAGCTACATCGAAAGTGTTTACCAAAAATTGGTGGATAAGGATCCTGAGCAAAAGGTCTTCCATCAAGCTGCTTTTGAAGTTCTAGAAACTCTTGAGCCTGCTATCAAGAAATATCCTATCTATAAGGAAAAGGCCATTCTTGAACGAATCACTGAACCTGAGCGAGTTATTCTGTTCAGAGTTCCGTGGGTCGATAGAGACGGCAAGATACAGGTCAACAGAGGCTATAGAGTTCAATTTAATTCTGCAATCGGTCCTTACAAGGGTGGTCTAAGATTTCATCCTACCGTTACTCTGGGCATATTGAAATTCCTTGGTTTTGAACAGATTTTCAAGAACAGCCTTACCGGTTTACCTATGGGTGGTGGTAAGGGTGGTTCTGACTTTGATCCCAAGGGCAAGACTGATGATGAAGTTCGTAATTTCTGTTACAGCTTCATGCTTGAATTGAACAAACATATCGGTCAATTCATAGATGTCCCTGCAGGCGACATAGGTGTGGGTGGTCGTGAAATCGGTTACCTCTATGGTGCCTATAGAAAAGCTACCAACAATCACGGCACATGCGTTCTGACTGGCAAAGGTGCTGGTTGGGGTGGTTCTCTTATTCGTCCTGAGGCAACTGGATATGGATGTGTATACTTTGTTCAAGAGATGCTTAAGACACGCAACGAGGATATGAAAGGCAAGGTAGCCGCTGTTTCTGGATCTGGAAATGTTGCTCAATACACAGTTGAGAAACTAATTGATTTAGGTACAAAGGTTGTTGCATTGAGTGACTCTAGCGGATGGATTCATGATCCTGAAGGCATTGATAGAGAGAAGCTTGCATGGGTAATGGATTTGAAGAATGTTCGCAGAGGACGAATCAAGGAATATGCCGATGAATTCAAGAGTGCATCATACTCTGCTTCTGGCAGTCCTTGGTCACTAAAGGTCGATTTGGCCTTCCCAAGCGCAACCCAGAACGAAGTTGATGGCAATGAGGCAAAGGCTCTCGTCGACAATGGTGTACTCGCCGTTGGTGAGGGTGCAAATATGCCTACAACACCTGAAGGTGTTACAATCTTCCTTGAGAACAAGATTCTCTATGGTCCCGGAAAGGCTGCAAATGCAGGTGGAGTATCTGTTTCTGGTCTTGAAATGGCTCAGAACAGTATGCGTTACTTCTGGACCCGTGAAGAGGTCGATCAACGCCTAAACCAGATCATGGTCAATATTCACAAAGCTGCACATGACACAGCTGAGTTGTTTGGTCAGAAAGGCAACTATGTTCTTGGCGCAAACATCGCTGGCTTCCTCAAGGTTGCCAATGCTATGGTTGACCAAGGTTACTTGATTTAAATTCAATATCTTTCGGGATTCAGGTAACTGGATCCCCCTTTTCCCTTTTTATCGCTAACCTCTAATTATTTCCAGTAATTCTCCCAAACGTCTTTTCACATCGCTCTCAACAATACTAAGCTCAGCAAGTCCTTTAATCTGTTCAACACGATGCCTTCGGTATTCTTCCTCTGTAATTTTCTTATCTCTGCGTTGCATCTCAAGCTTGTCCATTTCATTATTGATTTCATTTCTTCGATTTGCTACCAGATCAAAACCCTGTTTCAAGGACATCCATTCAATCATTGCATTGCTTCTTTCTTGTTCGATTCTTTCTCTCTTGAGACGTTCTGCTTCCTGCTGTTTCAATTCTTTGTTTACCTTACGAATCTCCCTCTGTATCTCGAATAGTCGTGATTCGACTTCACGCTTGACCTGAACCATTTGTGTCGACATGAGCCATTTGTCATGATATTGCTCCACATGTTCTTTTTCTGTGACCTCTTTTCTTTCGAGTTTTTTATCAAGAACGGTTAGTTCATTTTGAACTTCGGCAAGTTTGGCTTTCACTTCAGCCAATGATTTTCTTAGTGACACCCACTCTACTGAATATTGAGAGAGTACCTCCTTTGGATCCATGTAGTAGGGATCATCATGTGGTCTATCTGTTCCATGGCTCAAGTGGATTTTACCTCCAGTCCCTTTCATTTCATACTTGCAGAGTCTTAAGGATTTGGGACTTTCGTTTTACATCTATTTTCTTAAAAGGTGGTAATGCATTAGAAATCTCGTGTCAGAAATGGATCTCGCAATTGAAACATTACCATCTCACTCACTTAAACCGGTGCCCAAAGACACATTGAATCTAGTTTTTGGTTCAGTTTTCACCGATCATATGTTCAGAATGGAATATTCCAAAGGAGTTTGGCATGATGCCAAGATAATGCCATATCAGCCGTTGGCAATTGATCCCGCAGCTCTAATACTTCATTATGGTCAAGGCATATTCGAAGGAATGAAGGCATACATGAGGAATGATAGCATATTTCTATTTAGACCTATGATGAACATGGAAAGGATGAATCGGTCCGCTGAACGTATGGTGATGCCTGCAATCGATGCTGAATTTCTTTTATCAGCTCTTGAGAAGCTTCTTCTAATAGAAAAACGATGGATTCCTGCCCAACCTGGCACCTCACTTTATATTCGACCCACAATGATAGCTACCGAGCCAAAACTTGGAGTAAAGCCCTCCGATGAATACTTGTTATATATTATATTGAGTCCTGTTGGTCCATATTTCAAGGAAGGATTTGCACCAGTCGGGATTTATGTTGCTGATGAACATGTGAGAGCAGCTGACGGAGGTGTCGGTCAGGCAAAAACGATAGGAAACTATGCCGCTTCTTTAAAGGCGGGAACAATAGCTAAGAAAGCTGGCTATTCTCAGGTTTTATGGCTTGATTCAAAAGATCGTAGGTATTTGGAAGAAGTTGGAACGATGAATATCTTCATTGTATTTGAGGATGAGATAGCAACGCCTCCACTTGGTGGCACAATCCTCCCTGGTATCACCAGGGACTCCGTCCTTGCTCTACTCAAGCACTGGGGATATAATGTCACTGAACGTCCAATTACGATTGATGAAGTGCTGGATGGTCTAAAATCTGGAAAGGTAAGGGAGATTTTTGGATGTGGCACTGCCGCAATAATAGCTCCAGTTGGCAAGCTGTTTTACAAGAATGAAACCTATCTAATAGATAATGGGAATATAGGTGAATTGACACAAAAGCTGTTTGATGAACTAACGGGATTACAATGTGGAGAAAAAGAAGATCCATTCAATTGGGTACATAAAGTTGGATGAATGAATCCAAATCACTCGGATTCATCCATCGACTCTTTCTCTACTGACGATTCCGGTGGCGAATCATCATCAAGTGTATCCCAAGCCGGAGGTGGATCAAGATAGGCTTCTGATGGTATTTCCCTTTCACTATCTCTACGGAATTCTTCCTCTGATGGGACTGCGTCATCAATTTCCCTTAGAGTGTCCTCAAGTGTTTCCTTTATTCTTTCCTTTGTATCATCTTCATCTGAAGATTCGTCTTCTTCTTCATAGATTTCTTCTTCAGTAATTAATTCATCAATAGGAAACTCCTCTTCCTCTTCTTCCTCCTCCTCTTCATCATCATCGTCAGGAAGTCGAAAAGTTGCTACGAGTTTGCCCTCTTCTATTTTCTCCAGAAGCAATCTGAACATTCTCTCCACGACAATGCTTCTGCCTTTCGCTTCGAATTCAATGTTCCCGATTTCGAATTCTACTTCTGCATAATCACCTTTCCCCTTCTTCTTATCTTTCATATCCACATCTTCTTCGCTCATATGATTACCCAAATTGTGCAATGCCTAGAGTCCTAATAAAGACTTCACACGTGTTCTTCGATGTGCCAAAGCTTATAGAGTGGTTATGTTTTAGTGCTTGACTGCGAAGGTGTGAAATTTGCAGTCACAATTATCCGTTGATTACACAAAATGCACAGGTTGCAGAATATGTGAACTAGCTTGTTCTGCACGAAACGAAGGGAAATTTCAACCTAGTCTCGCACGTCTTAAGATTGTTAAATATGATGATCTGGGATTGGATCTTCCACATGTTTGTGGTCCATGTGAAGAAGCTCCTTGCGTGGAAATATGTCCCGTCTATGCGATGCGTCGTGATCCTATTTCGAAAATGACATTTCTTGATGCTGATAAGTGCATCCTTTGTAAGTCATGTGTTGGTGTTTGTGTCAACGGTGTAATTCTTCTGGATACAATAAAAATGAGGATTGTCAAGTGCGATCATTGCGGGGGTGAACCCGAGTGCGCCAAAGTTTGTCCTACTGGTGCAATTCAGTATGGCCCAATCTCCAAGATAACAACTCTTGAGCGTCATGATAAACTAGCTACCTATCTAAACGAAATAAAACGGACAGCAGAAAAGGCAATTGGAGATGTCTGATTTGAAAGGAGGGTACGCAGGGAAGATACTGCGAGTTCGTTTATCTGACAATGATTTCAAAGTGGAAAATCTCCCAACGAAGTGGATTAAGGAGTACATTGGAGGAGATGGATTTGCAGCACGTTTGCTTTATGACGAGGTTCCAGCTAAAACGAATCCGCTGAGTGCCGAGAATAAGCTTGTATTAGCTACAGGACCAATAACAGGTACATTATGGCCGATGAGTGGCAGAACAGTATTCGTTTCAAAAGCTGCCCAGACTGGGATCTGGGGCGAGAGTCATGTTGGTGGATTTCTAGGCCCCGAACTGAAGTACGCAGGATATGACATGCTTGTTGTAGAGGGCAAGTCAGAAACTCCGGTTCACATTTCGATCAATGACAGCAACTTGGAGCTTCTTGATGCGTCGCAGCATTGGGGTATGAGAACTGATGAGGTTACTGCAGCTATTCGTAAACATCATGGCGATCCTGATGTCCAAGTAGGAGCTATAGGTCCTGCAGGAGAACGTTTGGTTAAATTCGCTTCTGTAATTGTGAATAATGCCCGCGCAGCAGGTCGAACGGGTATGGGAGCTGTTCTCGGTTCCAAGAATGTGAAGACGATTTCAATTCGTGGGCATGGAGCAGTAGAAGTTGCTGAGCACGATGAATTCGTTAAACTAGCTAAGAATGCTCACATGAAGGTTAGGAACAATCCACAAGCAAAAGAAATGGGTAAATGGGGTACTTGGATTCTTACTGCGGTAAAGCAGGAAATTGGCGAGCTTCCTACATACAATCATCGGACTGGTGTATTCAGTGGATGGGAGAGCTTGAGTGGAGAGTATATCCGTCCAAGATTCACAATCAGTGACAGAGCTTGTTTTGGTTGCAGTCTAGGCTGCAAAAAGGTGAACTATGTTCATCAAGGGCCCTTTGCTGGGACTCTCGAAGAAGGACCTGAATATGAGGGATTAATGGCCTTTGGTAGTTTGCTAGGAATTGATGATTACGCAACGACTTTGAAAGCAAATCAAATCTGCAACAAATATGGGATGGACATTATTTCTGTTGGAGCTACCATCGCATTTGCCATGGAGGCATATGAGAATGGTATCATCGATTTGAATGATACAGGTGGCCTTGCTTTGGAATGGGGGAATTCTGAATTATCTATAAAAATTCTGCAAATGATTGCGGATCGTGAGGGATTTGGTGACATACTAGCAGAAGGAAGTAAAGTCGCGGCTGAGAGAATAGGAAAAGGGGCAGAAGAATATGCGGTACATGTCAAAGGATTAGAAGTTTCTGGACAAGATGGGCGAACACATAGAAGTATTGGGCTCTCTCATGCGACTGGTGCTAGGGGAGCTGACCATCTCAGATCTCTTGTTGTTGTCGATCAGCTTGGTTATGAGGATGTAGCGACTGAAAGATGGGGTGCTGATAAGCTTCCTGAAATTCTCAATCCCTATACTGAGAAGTATAAGGCAACAGCAGTCTTTGAAACAGAGAACGCATATTGTATACGGGACACACTCATTGTCTGTTGGTATTCAGTATCATGGCCTCCAATCTTTTGGATGAAGGACTTTGCAGAGATGCTACCATTGGCAACTGGAGAATCGAGTTTTGGGGATGTAAAGAAATTAACAGAAATAGGCGAGCGTCAGCTCACTCTGAAACGGCTATTCAATGTAAGAGAAGGAATCTCTCGCAAGGATGATGTATTACCAAAACGATTCACTGATGAACCAATGCCTGAGGGTCCAGGAAAGGGTCAGGTCGTCAATCTAGAATCCTTACTGAATGATTATTACAAACTGCGAGGGTGGGACCAAGAAACTGGTCTCCCCACTCAAGAAACTTTGAAACGGCTATCGCTAAATTAGTGATATCGATCAGGAGCCGCTTCTGGGTATCGAGATGTAAAGAATATCCTCATACCCCAAAAGTCCGTACCCTGAAGGATTCTCTAACCTCACGACATCATCAAATGCTTCATTTACTCGCACGTTTGGAATCTTTGCCAGTGTGTCCTTTTGCATGTAGCGTAAGTATACTGTGAAGATTTGACCAGTCTGTTTTAGATCTGTGAAAATGGCTTTCCAGTTGGGCATCATTGTACCTCCTGATATTATGAACGGAGGTTCGTGAGAGCATTTAACAGTTGCCTATCGTGTAACTTGAATTCTAGGGTCTAGTTTGAGAGTATCTCTTGGGATTGAGACCCAGTTGTATGAAAGTTCGTTCTAAAACTGCCGCTGGATTTGCTTTGGTGGAATATGATACCAGATGTGCAGTACATTTATTCTTACAATCTCCAGCACCAAATCCTTTTGGTTCTGGTATGAAATCGCCTGATGCTATTAGTTGCGATAAAATCAAGCACTCATAATTCTTGTCCGACTCGGACCAAATCGCATCGATCAATTCTACATTTTCTTTTAGCAGATAGTCGATATGCCAATGTGTTTTCTTATCGGCTCTGAAATGTCGGTGTAATCTATTCTTCAGATTGGTTGACCCTGTACCCTGGGCTGACCCGACATAGATCCAGTATCCTTTTTGAAAGCATACATTCTCTTGTACTCCTATATCTGCAATGATAGTGTCTTCTATATACACTATGAGCGAGTAGACTCCTCTCATGGTTTCATCATTCCATCTCTGTCTTAGTTTTCAAGATGGGTAGTAAGATGCTTTTGATCAGCTCTAGGGCTTCGCCAGTAGATAGAACACCTCCTTGGAGTTCGCGCAGTACCCGAAAAATAGATGGTCCGCATACTCTCCATCCCATTGTATGATAATCTGACAGGAATGCACAACCGAAACGTGTATTGCTTTTTTCCGATTGATATCGATTATTCACCTGCCTTGTTCGATATTTTGAGAAAGCAAGCGCGGCGGGAAGATGTATTATCAGAGTTTCATCATTAACCTCAATTGATTGTCGTCCTGTTGGCAATAATTCTCCAGTCAATAGAATGTCAAAATGCTGTTCTTTCATTATTCGCTTTACAGATGTCATGATAATCTCGTGACATGTACCGCAAGGATGAATTTTTCCCGCTTCTGTCTTTTCAAGTACTTCAAAGGCTTCTTCTTTATTTTCTACTATTTCCAAGGACACATTCAGATTTGAAGTGAATTCTTTCATTCGATTCATTTCTCTTTGATCAATGAACCTTGGTCCCATGTTTACTGTAAATGCTTTCACATGATTCGAAAATGTATTTGCTATTATCAAAGTCGCTCCACTATCAGTTCCTCCTGAATATGCTACTGCCATTGGCACATCACTATTCATTGGATGCTGAGATAATCTTGAGATACGAGGATAATTCAGTTCTTCAAGCACCAAATTCTTGAGGAACGAGAGAAACCGTTTCTGGCCAGCTGTGGATTTATCAACAACCTCGTCTATTCTTTTCAGTGTTAAATTCAATCGATGCTTTCTAAGGATAAGTTCGTCTTGACCATAAAAGGTGACCTTCCTCTCTAGCTTCTTCGAAAGCTCTGCAGCTATCCTTCCTCCTGGTCCAATCATCAGACTCTTTTCTGCTCGATCGGAAACTATTACATATAGAGTATCTTCGTCATCTTCTAGAACATCCAGTATGGAAGGTTGCACACCTCTGCTATAGTCGAACTCTTCTCTTATCTCAGTGATTAACTTCTGAATCGAGTTTGCCTGCATATTATATACCATCCACGTTCAAAGGATGCATGACGTCGATATTGTCATAAGGACTTTGGATGATACTAAAATGACGATGTATGGTAGTGAGATAATCCCTGGAATCTATGTTGTCAAAGGGAAATTTGCTGATGAGTTTGGTTTTATATCGAGTTATGTTATAGTAGATGGAGAAACAGCCGCAGTTATTGATCCCGGAACCGCCGGTGATCCCGGCAAAGATACACTTGAATTTGTGAAAAGCATCGGCTTGAATCCCAAGAGTGACATATCTACGATTCTCTGTACCCATGGGCATCCTGACCATGTTGGAGGTGCAGGGATACTCAAAAAATCTACAGGCGCATCAATTATGATTCATGAAGATGACGCGATCTTATTAACTGAACCTACAGAATTCATCAAATCAAGATTGAGATTAGATTTGGCTGGTCGTATGTCTATGAAGATTGATAGAGGACCTCTACGCGTAAACTACCATCCTGTTGAACCAGATCGATTGATTGACCATGGGGATGTCATCAACATTGGCGACGCAAGTATACGAGTGATTCATACTGGAGGACATTCAGCTGGACATTGTGTGTTCTATGATTCAGAAAGAAAGGTTCTCTTCTCTGGTGACGAAGTGAATAACTTCCCGAATGATCCTCGCAAGTTCTATGTGGATCTTAGCGGGAGTCTAGCGATTAAGAGATCATCACTCGAATCACTTGAGAAGTTAAAGATTGAATTCCTCCTGCCTTCTCATGATGTTTCACATATGTTAGGTGAAGTTGGACTACAGTTCAAAGAGGTTGCAGATGGTGTCTTACATTTTCAGGATAATGTGTTAAGTCATCTCACATCAAGAGGAGAAGCTGATATCGAACAGCTTATTTTTGATATCCAACAAGCTCGAAGCATTCCGATTCCTACTGATGCATACTCTCTTTTCACCACTACACTGGAGGTTTGCCTAAGAGACCTCTCTAGAGCTGGTCTAATTCGGTGTAATGATAAAGGAATCTGGAGTCCTACCTAGGGACTACGTTCAAGCTATATTCAAAAAGCAGGGGTTCTATGTTTACACTCTCAAGCACGATATTTCAGCTAACTGTCAGTGCAATTGTCCATAAGCAATAGAGAAGGGTCTTTTGAAATGTCAGGTAAGAAGAGCGGAGTTCAAACTCCTAGTACCGTAGAAGCTATTCGAATGGCATCCGCATCGATACTAGGGACAACAACAAGTCAAGGATATCCTTTGGGTAGTGCAACTGGTTCCGGCAGCATGATGGAAGAGAATTCAGAAGCTGTTGCACTTAGCGTTACTCCTCTAATATTCTCACTGCGTGATGAGATGATTTCTTCAGAGGGACTTGAGCTACTTTCTCTGGAATGGGAATTAGAAAGGACACAAAGCCAAGAGGTATTACCTGAGCACTTGATTATCGCTGGAGGAAAATCTGGTGATGTTACATCACATGTTTGTGCTTTGAGTTGGGAAACCGGCGTAATTGATCCCTTCAAAATGGACACCTACATAGATTCAATTGCCAAGAAGATATCCGACATAGAAAAAGCAGTGATTGGAAATTCGTTGGACTATGAAAGTGATGGACTTAGAGTTCTTAGAAGATTCTCGGACCGTTTGAATAATGTTACATTTGTTGAGATGCTTGATCGTCAATTCCAAGAAACATGGGAAACTCAAAAACTGAAACCTGAAAATGTCGATATCGAAACAATTCTGAAGTATGAATTTCGTGATGATTATTCTGCAAATCCTCCAGGTCCAAAAATCCAAAGACGCAAATCTACAGAGTTTAGTCTTCCTGAAGGTAATGAAAACGCACTCCTTCTCCACCTGCAAAACAGGCTGATCTCACCAAAAGGAATTGAGTCCATTACATCACGAGTTCCAGATATGGGTCGTGATATACTCTCTGAGTTGAATGAGTATGCCTATAGCATTGAGGAAGTTGATATCGCCCGAGCTACCATTGTTGCATTAACATCTTTTCTCGGTAAAGATGATGTTCGTCCTTCTGAGCTGGGGGCGTTATCTAGTAAATCCTTGGAATTTACAGAGAAGATGTCAGAGGTATCAGAAATATTCAGCGAAACACTTGAGAAGCATGCTACGTCAGGACTACGACTTACGTTAGATGGACATCAAGATACACTTCTTAGTAACCTTAATGCAAGTGCATCATCCCTAGATAGCCTGCAGATTGAATATGCGAAATCTCTCCTTGATCGCATGATGAAATCCATCCGAAGAGAGTTCCCAATATCCGGGGAGATTAGAGCATGGGAACTAAAAGCATCGTTCTCGTATTTCAGTGCCTTTACAAAGAGAGTTCTTAGTTACATTGCGAAAGAACTTCAGCAATTTCTGTTGATTAATTCTGTTCAAAAAGTTATGAGAGAAACCCTTCATGAATTCCAGAAGGAGGGAGAAGAACAAACAACAGGAAGCACTGAGCTTCTCCTTTTCAGGAAATTCTACACTGAGCTGTACTCTCTTCTGAATGCAATTATTGATAGAAAATCCTTCGAGGGCTTGGAACGAAAAGAAGTGGAGAGTGTCGTAGAGGATATCACGAATGAGATTAGTGATGAGTTCAAGAGAATCGATGTTTGGGATTTAATTGATTTCAACGATCTTGCTGAAATCGCTCGAACTGAGATAAGGGGACGTGATGATTCTACAGAATCCAAGGTCACTAATGATGTACTTATTTCATTGCTATCCGAATTCGAAATCTTTGTGAGTGAAACCTTGCCTGATGTGGGTGATACATTTCTCTCTAGGAAGGTGATGCACTCAGTTATTGAATCGATATCAGAAACTGGAATAAGTCTGAGAGAAGCTTTGATTGGGATAGTTGAGCAAGATTTAGAAAAACCCGAAGAATGGAAGAAAGAGGCTCTCCTTTGGATTGAGCAACTACAGACGCTCACGGATGAATCGATGGCGCTTTCAGAGCAATTGTTCACATTTATCAGACTTGGTTATATGCAATTGGGCGAAGGAGCAACTCCAGAAGCAATTCTTGAACGAATAAGTGAGGATGCAAGGAGTATTGAACAGGAATATATTGAACGAGTATCGATTTGGAATGACGAGTGCAAGAAAATCGATGAAGAGAACGCTCCTATTCGAGAGAATAATGAAAAAAGAGAATCAAAACTAAGTGAAGCTGTACTAGAATATGAAACGGAGATTCAGCAATATGAGAGAGCTCTCGAGGAATATAAGCAATTACTTGCAGCATATCAACTTGAAACAGATACTAATGAAACCCAACCGCCCGCAGCTCCTGTACAACCCGAATCATTGGAAATGAGGAAATCTCGAATCGAGGCCGAATTTTCGTTGATGCAATTGAAAACTCCTCCGCCAAAGCCTGAACCATCTGATAAGATGCTTGCGTTCACCACTCTCCGAGACCTCTTGGAGAAAGAATTCGAGAAGATGAAAAGAAGTCAAGACCGTATGGAGCAGGTATTTACATTGCGTCTTCGAGCATTAAAATCTGAAGGAGCAATGATTGCTGATGAGATAACAATTGGTATCAGTACAGAATTCTTGGATTATCTGATGAATGCAGCAGTACGGAAACTCGGGCGTTTGCTACCCCGGGCAAAACGAGCATACCTTCGAGACCCTGAAGATAAATCCCTGGTTTACTTGGTAACTTACGAATTTAGAGGATCGAACCTCACTGTGTCAATTGGCAATAATTTGCTAAGGAGGGACTAATAATGTCAAGCTCTTGGTTATTGAAGACAAGGCAAATGAGTGAAGCAGGAAAGGAAATCATCCTGACCGAAGCATTAGCAACTCATATGCGAAGCCCCCGTGACAGGCAGCTTGTTATGGGATCGTTCAGTGAGAAGCATCCTCTCGAAGACCTTCTATCTTTCTTTGGAGCCTTTTATCTATATCATTACCAAGGACTTCGTCTATTGAGAATCGATGCCTCGGACGGCCTATCGATTGAAGAGATGGAGTCTCTGACCAAGAAAGAACGTGAGCTTCTTGAAGTAGAAGTTCGAATGATGTTGGGAGAAAAGCAACGTGAAGAGATCGATGTAAGCCGTATTTCAAGCGAATTCATGATCGAAGCATGTGATTTAATATTGCAATCAAAAGGATTAGGCAATCTAGAGCTCACGAATTCTATCATTAGTTTAATTCAGAAATATGCAAACATGATTCCTACTAGTTATTCGTTGAATAGTGAGATTGATTTCGTGAATGAAGTGACTGGTTGGGCTCCCAAATGGCGCAGAGAACTATACGCAAAAGCATCCGGATTGAAAGAATCATCTCTTTCGTTAAGGGATGAATTGCTTCGAACTCATCACGAGGAAATAGCTGAGTCAGCAGTACTAAAGTTAGGAATTGAATCTGTCACTGGTGAAATGAAGTTACTAAATTCTAGGACTCTTACAGAGAACTTGCCAAAAGAGCGATGGATGAAGATAGCATCCTCCGTCATCGAAAATATACGAGAGAATGAATCTTCAATTGAGGCAATTAAAGCAGCGCACGGAGTTCGTGTTTCTGTGTTGGATTTATTGGAACAGGAAATTGAGGTTCCAACATCCCTAGAGGAATTTGAGGAAATGATCGGAAGAGTGATTGTGGAGGAAATAACGACTCTCCCGAATGATATCAACATCATGGAATTACTCTCTCATTTCGTTACAATTCCTCAAGATGACATAATGGCTGAATTGAGATCAAATGGCATCCTTAATCCTGTGACTATTATTCCAGGCCTTAAAGCCAGTCTCGAGATTGAAGATAGTGAAGAATCGACGGAGTCCAATGATGGTCCATCATTAAGTCAAGAAGAATTAGAGGAACTAACACGAACGATTCGTCGTCTCGAGAAATTGGAAAATACACTTGAAGTTCAAGTAAAGGGATTCTTGAAAGCGAAAGGGCTACGTGCCGCTGAGCTAGATAAGATATCAATCGAGTTCCTGACAAAACCCAGATCCTCATTGCTTGGTTTTGAAATCCAGGTTCTAGAGGAACTGAATAAGAAAGCAAGAGTTCCAGAACCTGAGGAAGTCACTCGATTACTTGAGCTCCGTGAGGAATTTCGGAGTGGTGCTTTAACTGGTGTTGAGATGGAAACCTCATCAGACCTTGGCCGGCAAATACAACATGGTAAGTCCATGGTATCATTGAGAAAAGATCTTGTTTGGTTCTTTTCAATCAGCATTCTGAAGAGTCTGGCTAGAGTGATTGAAACGTATATTCGATCTAAACATGATATCCAAAGATCAAAAACGCTCCTGAAGAGTATCTATGAAGACTCTGATACATCACTACAGTTCCTAAGAGAGGAAATTCTAATCGACTTATTGTCAATGCGACTATATGAGATGAAGATGATACATCCTGAATTAGATGCAAGCACAGTCTGTACTTGGTATCATGCTCGCCTTACAAACAAGGATCTTGATGGTGCACGGGAACTATTGGAAAACAGCGTATCTCCAGTCTTTAGTGGTATCGTAGACACTTCATTGAATATGTCTGCACTATCATTCGACAACTACTCCATTGCTTTTGATCTAATGCAGAGATTCCTGAATCAACAGAGGGATGAACGTGACATTCGAATCGAGCTGGTTTCGGAAGCAAAAGAAGCAGAGGAGAAGAAGAGGGAAGAGAAGAAAGCCGGACTCGATGTTATGAACTTCATCTACACAAAGGCTCATACAGTATTCAGAGCTATAGGTAGAGTTGGTGCGAAGGGATTAGAATGGAATGCTAATGATGATGCGAAATGTGCCAATTTACTTGCTTTCTTTTTGAAGACGAGCAGAGCTCGACCAATCTGCCAAGTTTGCGGAGAGATATCAGATGATGGAAAATGCGGCAAGCATGGGAAAGGACAGATGAATGAATCCAATGACATAGACAACCTGTCTTGGTTCGTAATGCGTTCAATAACAGACATCAAAGAAGGATTACTTGGTGCAAAAGCTGAACCTGTTAGCTGGTCAGATGCACGTCAAATAGTTCAGCGGGAGATTGCTACACTAAAAAGACGGGGTAAGCTAACAAGTAAAACAAATCTAAAAGCAATGATGCCTGGTGAAATAAACTACATTGTTGGACCTGTTATAGCTTCGATAATCGGGAAATACTTCAATGAATCTCTTGAATATGCAGCTCGAAGAGCAGGTATTGCTTAAACACACATTTGCTTAATGCATTAATGGAGACTTGAACTAATCCATTTCAAATAGTCTGCCGATCCTGATTCAATTGATATTGAAATAAATTCAGGAGTTTCATATGGATGAATTCTAAGAAGAGCTTCTTTCAGATGTTCTTCCATACTTGCCTCCGTCTTAAAGAGGAGAATACTTTCCTCTTCCATCTCTATCCTATTCTTCCAGTGATAGATGCTCTTTACGCCATTGATGATATTAACACATGCACAATAACGATCTTCCAAGAGACTTTTTGAAATTTCTTCAGCGTTCTCTCTTTTACAGGTTGATATTGCTAAAATGTAATCAGTCATATCGATTCGTTCCTCCCGGTACATAAATATCTCGGCGATTATCGTGTATATGTTCATTGGAAACATATATACACAGGTCATTTTCGAATTTGGTATATAGGGTGAATGTCATGGGCAAGAAATTTCAACCTAAGGGTGTTATGCCTGCTCTGGTGACTCCTTTCACTAAGGATGGCGATATTATAGAGGATAGTTATCGAGAAATTATCGAATATGTCATCTCAAAAGGAGCAACAGGTGTTGTACCTGCTGGAACAACTGGTGAGTTCGTGTATATGCGGACTGAAGAACGCAAGAAATTGCTTCGGTTGACCGTTGATATTGTTAATGGACGAGTTCCAGTTATTGCTGGAACCGGACAAAATAGCACAAGAGCAACAGTGGGATTAACTCGTTATGCTGAGGACATTGGATGTGACGCTGCGCTAGTAATCTCTCCATTTTATCTAAGACCTGGTGATAAGGGCTACTTTGAGCACTATGAAGCTGTAGCGACTCAAGGGAATTTACCTATTCTTCTCTATAACATCCCTCAATGTACACTCGGAGTCCTAAACTCTTCTGTAGTTGAGGATCTGGCCGAGTTAGAGAATATTGTTGGAATAAAAGATAGCAGCGGCAATATTGGACACACCCTTGAGTTGATTCAAAAGCTAGATGGTAAAATACCGGTTATAATCGGACATGATGAATGTTTTCTTTCTGCTATATCTGCAGGGGCACAGGCAGCCATTCTTGCGTCTGCGAATATTATACCTCATATTTGGTTGGACATAATGGCAAAAGTCCAGAATGGAGATGTCAAGAAAGCTATGGAAATGCAACACTCTGTACAGACATTTGCACGAATTGTCACTCGCAATGGCGGAGCTCCTCCCGTGAAGGCCGCATTCAAAATGATAGGCATCAATGCTGGAAAATCAAGAATGCCCTTAGATTCGGGTGGGACACTCTCTGTAGAACTAAAAGATGAGATTCGTTTGGAACTCGAAACCTTAGGTCTTATCAAACCATTTTCACATTCTCCCGCTGATAAAGACACTAGCATTAAAGCTGTTCTTGAAGCAGAAGGTTTTGATTTTGACACAAATATACGAACCGGATTTGCATCATCTGATAATATTGCAGTTAGTATCGCCGTAGGTCCTAAGAGTGGAATCCTTGGAACAGCTTTTGTGAAACTTCTTACTGCACCACGAATAGGGCGGGAAGCTCTAACTGTTATTCTAGAACCAAATCTGGCAGTTAAACCGAGTAGTATCATGTTACCTATGAAGACAATCACCTCGATGAGGCAAGCATCATTTTTCTATGGTCCAGTACAATCAGGAGCTGCAAAAGCCTTCTCTAGTCTTCTTGAAAGTGGAAAAATCCCAGCAAAATCGATTGCTGATGAAGTAGCTATTCTTGCAGTAGATATTGATCTGCAGACACGAAACAGAAGAGAAATCACCTCACAGATGGAACATGTGGTTTCGAAAGCACTTGGTGAGATATGGAGGTAGAAAAGATGAGTGAAACTTTCAAATTCAAGGGCGTGTATCCTGCTTTGGTAACTCCTTTCAACGATGAGGGTATCGATGAGGCAAAGTACCGTGGACTAATAGATTATGTAATCAAGTCCGGTGCAACTGGAGTTGTTCCCTGTGGCACTACTGGTGAATTCACATCGATGCGATTTGAAGAAAAAGTTGAGGCGATACGGATTGCATGCGATGCGACAAAGGGCAAAGTCCCAGTTTTAGCTGGGACAGGTGCTGCTTACACCGGTGATGCAATTAAGATAACTAGAAAGGCTGCAGAATTTGGGGCCAGAGCCGCGCTCGTTGTGTCCCCATACTTTATGAAACCTTCAAATAAAGAGCTCTTTGAACATTATGAGAAGATAGCGAATAATTCTGACATCCCTATCTTTTTGTATAATATACCACAAGTGACAGGTGTACCAATACATTGGACTGTTGTGGATGGACTTAGAGAGATTGATGGTATCATTGGTATGAAGGATTCGAGTGGAGATTTGGTTAATCTTACAACAATCCTAGTACGAAGACCTGACGATTTTCAAGTTGTGATTGGTCATGATGAAGTTGCTCTTCCAGCACTAGCTAGCGGATGCGATGGAGCAATCCTTGCCAGTGCGAATATCTTTCCAAATAGATACATCAAGATGCAAACTGCACTTGCTAATGGTGATCTTAAGGAAGCTCTCTTGGTTCAGAGGAGTATTCAAAAAACAGTGCGACTAATAGTTAACAGAGGCGGGGGGTTGGCAGTTAAAGTTGCCCTAAATATGATGGGTATTCCAGTTGGCTCTGCTCGAAGACCTCTCTTGGCTGGAGATTCTATGTCCTATGAGGATATAGATGAGCTTAGGACTTGTCTTGAAGATTTGCAGCTTATTCCTAGAGGACCTGTTACTTTCAAGATGGGGAAGAAGTCGGTTATATCTGAAGCCTATCCAAAAGCTGTTGGTATGGTTCCGGATGTGGTTGATAATCTCACTCTACTCCATGGGGAATCTCTTTGCGGAGCTGGCAATGAAGTAGCTCATGTGGATCTTGTACTCGGCATTAGGGATGGGCCTATTAGTGTTGCATTAGAACATGCAGGATCCATTCGTGAAGGCTATCATAATGCTGATGTGATTAAGGATCTTGAACCTGTAACAGTTTTTGCACCAACTGTAACTATCACTCATGAGCATCATAAGAAGATGGTGCATGATGTTGCAAAGAGAGCTGTTGCTGATGCTGTAAAGCGATGTATCACTGATGGTGTGATCCCGGATGAGCTAGTTCCAGATATTGTAATTGCTGCCAATGTTTTCGTTCATCCCAATGCAGTCAATCCTAGGCGAGTTCATATCAATAATTTCAGAGCTGTTCGTCATGCAATTCGTCGCGCAATCGAATACAGATTTCCCGTTCAGGAAATTATCGCCAGAAAAGATTCTGCTCGGCATCCATTTGCATATAATCCTTGAAAGGGGCATGAATGTCCCTTTCATTTTTCTTCTTTCAGGAACAAGAAATTAACACCATTGACCATTTGTTAAGCATTCGAATAATGTTCTGTCGGTGAAAATGAGGTTGGTACAAAAAGATAGTTTACTTTGTTACACTCTTTCATAGAATGGCTTCTAGAGGGTATTAGGTTTTGTTTTAGGGGGGTCTTCAATATCGAGTCTGTATATATACTTGAAATGAGATACATGATACAAGTCTAGCATCCCATTCAGGTGCCGCGCTTACCACCGCATCCGTTGGAGATCTATACTATGGCTGAAACCTGTGAAATTGCACTGAAGCGAATACCTTCTCGCAGTTTAAGAAAACAGGTTAAGGAATTCATCAAGGGAGATGATGTTTCAGTCAGAGATATTACAGGACAGCTGTATTCTGTTGATTTGAAACGGAATAAGCTAGTATTGAAACCTGAAGAGAATATAGGAATGCACAATTCAGACGGGGGTTGCATTCCTGTTGAATGTATCAGACTCTGAAAGTACGTGGGTTTCAGCCATCAATTTTTCATGAATCGAGTGTGGCTTGTCTCAGCTTGCTCTTGGATCGTCATCGCATTTGCTCAGACAGGGGTAACAGCTTCATAGACCTATCATAAGGATAGTAGCCACACATTACATTGAAGTGCCAAGTCCTAATAAGCATACGACTAGGACTCAAACTGCCATCCTAGATAGGTTCTTGAAGTCGAAAGCATCGAAACAAAAGCCGAGAGGGGCCGTTCAATGAATCGCAATTTATTGGGAAAGTATCTCATCAGATTGATTGGTTTATTCCTCTTTGCTATTATACTAATACGAACTGATTTCACAAATAGCGGCGCTCTTCTATTTAACATAGATATCTTGAGTTTTCTCTTCTTGATTACTCTAGTACTTCCAATTATGATATTCAAAGGGTTAAGATGGTTCTTCATAGCAAGAGGATTAAATCTCAATCTAAGTGCAAAGGATTCTATAGAAGGTTTATGTATCGCACAAATGACCGGTTTCTCTCTTCCCGGTTCTCTTGGTGATTTGATAAGAGTTCCATTCCTGAAATGCAGGGGTAATCCATCGGATAAGTCAATTCTGAGCCTCTTCATAGATGCCATTGCTGCTGCAGTCATTCCATACTCTGTTGCAATGCTTGCATTAATCGAATTCTTCAATCTTGATGCTACTATTGTCGCTGCAGCACTTCTATTTTGCCTCCTACTATTGATCGGAGGGTTTTCTGTTTACAAACTGGTAAAGCTTATTCTTCGCCCTTGGTTGCTTCAAGCTCGTCTTCGGAGAATACAGAAAGGTGGTGCAGTTGGGAGACTCGTATTGAACATCCGGGACTCTATTAGACTGATTGGCATTTCTACGTTCGTTATTGCCGCATTGGTATCGGGAATAGCTTGGTTCATCTACTCCATTCAAGGTTGGTTGCTTGCCCACGTTCTTCTCCTTGATATTTCCTGGTATCATGTTGCACTGGCAATGACCTTGACATCTATGATAACCGTACTTCCTATCTCTATTCAAGGATTAGG
>JAEORN010000134.1 GCA_016840825.1 Candidatus Thorarchaeota archaeon
TGTATCTCCACCACTATATGTTAGTGTCACTGTCAGCGTATAGGGTCCCGATCCGCTATAGGAACGAACCATGATGTACCAAGTTCCTGCTCCTGGATCATTGTAGGTGACTTCCTCACCTCCACTGGTGTAACCTCTCCAGTCATAGGTACTGGTAGTTGGTTGAGCACCAAGACGACCATAGAGGTCAAAATCAGCTGAACCGCAAGTGAGAATCGATTCCATGCTTTCACAATTCGCACCTACTTCGATATACCACATCTCTGTAGCATATCTAGCTGGGAGTGAACTGGTCACAGGAACTCCGCTTTGAAGTTCGTTGTCATCTCCTCCACCATAGGTTAGTGTGACAGTAACAGTATATGATCCTGACCCGCTGTACGAACGAACCATGATATACCAAGTACCTTCGCCTGGATTGCTGTACGTCACATCCTCTCCTCCGCTGGTATAACCTCTCCAGTCATAGGTACTGGTAGTTGGTTGAGCACCAAGACGACCATAGAGGTCGAAGTCAGCGTAACCACAGGTCAAGACAGCATGCATACTCACGCAATCTGCATCAACCTCAATCCACCACATCTCAGTAGCTCCAGTATAGGGGAGGGAGCTAGTTGCTGGTACTCCATCGATTAAGACTCCAGAAAACTGAGAAGTAAACGTGAACGTTCTCACGGTTTCCGTAGATGGATTACTTGCCATCATTGGCATTGCAGCTGAAAATGCTGGAGCTGACAACACAAACAGTGTTACTATCGCCAGCATTCTCAACGTATTCTCTCTATTCATTTTCTATGCACCACGCGATGGGCCAAAACCTTCGGCCCAATGATGCAGAAATTCCAAGCTTGTTTATATATCTTACCTGTCAAAAATGCAATTTGTAACGAAATCAGCAGAAGCATGCACGGTTAGTAACCCAGAGTAAAATGGTTTCACACAGCTTGCGATGGTCAGTAATAGGAAAACACTCTAGACTATTCCTAGGATGACAATCTATTTGTGGACACACATCCAAAGGTAAGTATCCAGGAGATGTATTGATTTGTGTCTATATGCTAGTGTCTTCATATCTGGACAAGGACGGACTGATTCAGAGATTCCGACACCTCCTAGCGGCTTGAAGTATACCATAGATAAGATGCCTCATGAAGCGATGATGCAAGCAGTCGATACGGCAAGTGGGACCTCCTTTACTCTTCATGATGGACACTGCCTATGCCAGTATCAGGACTGGGAGAGCATGCATACATACTTGGATGCAATTCGAGAGAAGTTTCATCATCAGGATGTTAGATTTCTTCTCTTCTGGTCCGATACAGAGTACCCAAATCCAGAGCAGCATATATTCGACTTCATATTAGACTCGGTTGATTCCAAACCCCAGGAGGGGGTCATCTATCACATCGCTATTGATGTGAACAGAAGGTTGACTTTATGGGTTGGAACCAATGTAAGATTGGTTTTCAAGAATGGCAAGAGTATTAGTGGAACATTGCAGGCATTTTCATCCGGTGATGGGAATGGGATGATTCTAAACGAGTCGACAAAGGAGGCATTGTATTTTCACGAGAAGGAGATACAAGACGTACTCTCTGTCACCAGTTGATGCCTATCTTCGTCTGAACAAAAGGCAGTAACTGTGGTCATAGCCACACATCTGCGGGCCGTCATCTTGCTGTTCACGATTGATTTCCCAGCATGCTATGATCTCTTTCTCAAATAATAGAACTCTGGATAAAGAACGAGCTATGTCCCATGCTAGTAAGGTCATTGGTCGATTATCTCTTGGAGCCAAATTCCATACCTCGACAACGACTCTGGCATTCTGTTTTAGCAGTCCACCAATCTTTCTGAATATATTACCAAGCTCATCGAGATACACCTGGTAAGTGCCGAGATCTTTGTATCCTGATAGTGGATTTCTTGTTTCATCGCTTCGCATAAAGATTGGTGAAGTAAGCACTAAGTCCATCTTGGGGAGCTGATATTCGTCCAGATTCCGAGAGTCGCCTAGAATGAGATTCTCCTTTGTCTTCAATAAGGATCGCACATATTTGAACCGCATCTCGTCAGCTTCAATTCCAAAGGGAATACGATTCATTTCCTCCGCCACAAGAAGAGTCGTTCCGTACCCTGCGAAAGGGTCGAAGACATTATCCCCTGGGTTTGTCAGCTCTTCAACAAAGAACTCTACAAGAGAATCTGGATATCTCATGTCATCATCGTGAAATTCCTTAGGAAGCTGATGTTTCATTGACCAAGGCAGGACGACGTATGATTTCATACAAATCTACTCAACACTGTGGTTTTCATTTAGAGTACCATATCTTTGTATTAAATGAAACTCTAACTCCAGTTGTCACTGAGGAGTTAGCTCACTCGTTTCTGTGGGTTGGCTTGGTGGTTCCCTTTTTGTGGTTTCTCTAGCGAAGAACCAATAGAACATCACAACGCTTAGACCATAGAAGATAGCAGCAATTGCGAAGGGAAGCCTCAACCAACCTGCGGCTAGCATCACTCCACCTACATTAAGTCCGATAGCTCTTGCGAGTGCGTCTCCTGAATTTATCACGCCCATTGCCGTTGATCTCTCCTCTTTATCAAGCCCCTCCATGTAATAGACATCCATTACTGGCCACGCTATGTTCATGAACATGGCACGAGAGATAAACCCAACAATGGCAATAGAGAGGGTTGGGGACCAAGCCAAAACCATAAGGAACGGCACTGATAAGGCTTGAAACCAGATGATAGAGGCCATCTTACCAAATCTGTCTACTATTGCTGGTGAAACAAAGTTGCCCAAGGCCATAAACATCGTATTGAGTGCGAAAATCACTCCTATTGTAATAGAATCCGCTCCAAAAGCTCGATTGAAGAAGACATTGAAGAATTGCACAAAGAGCCCCGCACCAAAACCAGACACAGTCCATGCGAATGCGTATTTTCCAATGAAACCTCGATTCTTGATATTTCCTAATCCAAACTTTATCAAGCCATTGTCCAAAGGTCTATCAACTGACATGGGGATTATAGTCAGTACTCCGAGTGCAAGTGGTATCAATGCCAACCACAGAGAATAGCGATAGGCTGTAAATAGGTCAATAGTGAATCCCAAGTTCGACCAAATTGCTGGGAGGAAACCGCCAGTTAATGAACCTAGAAGACTAGCAACAAGGAAGAGTGCATATCGAACGCTGAAAACATGCACTCGTTCCTCCTCAGTAGTGACATGAGCAGTATATGGTTGCCAACAAACACCACTGAACATGAAACCTGAACCATAGAGGATTTGCGAGATGAGGAGGTATGCTGGATTCAGCGTTGAATACTGAATGATGAATGCGATGAAAACCATGCTATTCCCTATGAGGAGTATTCTCTTTCTTGAATGTCTATCCGCGACCATTCCTGCAATTATGCCAAGGCCTCCCGCCAAGAACATAGAGATTGAGAGGAAGAATCCAAGGAAGTCCTCGCCAAAACCAGCTTCCAACAAATATAGATTGAATATCACATCATTAATCCCGAAAGCATATGCCCAAAACATCCAAGCGACAATTGTGAATCTGGCATCTCGACTAATTAGTTTGATTTTCTCCATGTAGGGCAGTTTCACAGGTATTGTTGACATAATTACTATCACTTCAGATAATCTATATTGTCAGGTTTGCGAATAGCGCAAGATTGCTTTTTCATCTCAAATATTGGAATAGAAGGTTTCACCTCTAAATAGCTCAAAGATTGTGGCTCTTTCTCCAAGATGTGACTATCTCATCAATTGTCGTTTGTTCCACACGACCATGTGGTGAGAGTCTCTCAAGTAAACGAGCTGGCGGATTTAACCTATCAAGATCGTATCCTTCCTGTATTTTGAAACGCATCCTTAGATTGAAAACCTCCTCACCAATTCGCATCAAATCTTCCTCAGTCCTTTCTTCTCCTAATGCTCTTAGAGTGCTTAGTACGATTTCTGGAGTAAAGACAGGTCTCGCAAATAGACAGATGATTAGTGAGTTTAGCACAGTACGCCATGTATCTTCCTCAGCAAGCATCTTTCCTATGTCCTCGCTTGACGCAGGTTTTGAGAACAGTTTTTGATCAACACTATATCCCGCGTTGTCTAAGTGGCTATGTCGAATTCCGACCATGTGCCCCACTATATTCGCTGGCCCAGTATGATATCCAGAAGCCTCATTTCCTTCAAAATGGACTGCGTACTCAGCTCCTCCGTATCTCTCTGCTAGGGCTTTGACACCTTGTCCCGCAATATGATAGAACTCGTTGGGTGGTTGAGTAATATAGTCTAGTATCATAAGGTATGTTTCTACATTTCCCCACCTAGGAGTCAAACCATACAAATCTTCAGAAGATACAAGGCCTTTGTTGTATGCTTCCGTAATCCATCCCATTACAACCCCTGCACTCATCGCATCTAACCCTCTGAGATCAGATCGTTCTATTAGCTGAAGTACATCCCCCGTTGACCCTACACCGAGATTCGAACCAAATGCGAAGATTAACTCATAGTCATATGGAACGTATATCGTACCATAATCGCGGTGTTTAGGATCAAATTGAATTCTTAGTTCCGCAATATGAATGCAACCTATGGGACAAGGCACACACGAGCTTTTTCCGACAAGGACCTCATCAGCGAATCTTTCCCCTGAGATTCCTTCAGCACCTTCAAAATTGAATGAGCTGAAGTTTCTTGTTGGGAGCGCTTGCATCTCATTCAGCGGTAAGATATTTACTGAAGTTCCTAGTATGTCGTATTTATCCATCCTTCCTGTGCGAAGAACAAGTTCGTGAATCTTCTTGTACTCGTTCCTGTATTCCTTGATTGATGGCACCTTATGGTTCTGGGTTCCTGTGACAACCATCCCTTTGAGTTTCTTAGCTCCCATCACACATCCTAGGCCAAGTCTTCCAAAGTGTCGAACTGTATCTGCGACGGCCATCGCATATCGTACTTGATTCTCTCCAGCAACTCCTATCCTGAGAATTGATCTTCTTCCTTCTCCCGGTGCCTTTTCTTTCAATATGCGTCCAGTCGCTCTTGTCGATAATCCCCATAAAGCATGAGCATTTCTGAACTCCACCTTATCATCCTGAATGAGGAGATAATGAGGCTTGTCTAGCTTCCCAGTGAGCATAATCACATCAAGACCCGCAAGGCGCATCGCCATGCTCAGCTTCCCACCAGCATAGCTTTCTCCTAGATTTCCTGTCAATGGGGATTTGAAAAGAGCCACTGTCTTAGCACAACAAGGGTATAGCATATTGAGTGGTCCGATTGCGAAGATTATCGGCGCATCTTCAAAAGGTGTGTTTGGTGGACAGTTATCTATGAGTAGTTGGGACGCTACTCCGACACCTCCAATGAATCGTTCAAAGAGGTCTTGCCGATCTGTAATCTCTGATGTCCGTGAGCTCAAATCAATATGAAGGAGTTTCCCGCTTCTCATTCTATCACTTCCTCCTTGATCAGAATACCATGCGGACACCATTCAACACATTCGCCACAGTGAATACAGACAGTCGCCTTGCTTCGAAGCGGATCGATGAATATCGCGGTTAATGGGCAAGCATCCGCGCAATCACCACATCCAATACATTTTGTCTGATTGATTGTCACCCCCCCTCCTTTCTTTTGCTTAATGGCCTCATATTGGCACGCCTCCAAGCAAACAGGTTCCTTACATGCCCTACACATAATGACTACATAATTGCCTCCTGTTCCACCTGCGGTAGGTGGAGGCGTAGATTTGATTCTAAGTGCTGCATGACCGAGGTCAACATGTCCTGTTCGTCTACTACATGCAAATATACATGAGAAACAAGATATGCATCGTTCCACATTGATAGGTCTAACAACGAACATGATGCTCTCCCTCTCATGTACTGATACAATCAAGCCTATCAAATTTATGTCCTGATGGCATCTATAATTCCAACCCAATCTTGTTTATTCAGAGGTTCGTGAGTACTAGTACATTCCTAGCATTAAATATAGTCTTTAATAGAATACGAATCCTCTTGGATTCGAGGCATTCACGTGGCAGAAGTTGGGTCTGAATCATTGAACAATCGCAAGACGATTTATGGTGCATTACTGGTTTTGGTAGTTTCCACTGTAATTCTATCTCCCTTCATTCTCCAAGGTATAGTTAATCTCACAACCCCTAAGGTGTACCATGGAATGATTATGCTGAAAAGCGAGACCGAGGGTTGGCACACAGGAACATTGGTGCTAACCTACCAAGATAATTCCTTTGAGCGATGGGAAATTGCTGATTATTGGGATATGACGCAAGTCTATGAAGAGGATAATATTCTCTATGGATATATATCAATTGCACAGGCAACAAGAAACTTCACACAAATAGAGACCTGTCGATTGGAATATTATTGCTCTGGATTGAATATGACTATCGGACCAATTGCGTTCGATTCACAGACTACTGAGATTCTCTATTCAAATGACTCTGTTCCTAAAGGGCTATGGATTCTATGGGCTTCCGATTATTCTAGTCCATAGTTTCTCCTAGAGTTGACAGAACCTAATTGGGTGAATCACACAACAGATTCACCCTATGCTACAACTAGTATATGCAAGTGTCGTTGCATCAACGGGTCAAGTTATGAATGAACACAATGCACTGTGTCTGAATAGCCATGACAAATATCGAGTCGGAACACGAAGTTGTTATTGATATAGTTCGAAGATTCTTCGATAGCTGGAAAGGTAGGTCGTTTGTTGACCATCCAACTGGTTGCCACCCTAAAGCTCTTTTCTTTGTGAAGACTTCTGATGTCCCTCCAAGGTCTCTGTCTTTCATAAAAGCCCTACCTGATTTTGTAGGTATTGAATTGGAGAGTATCCAAGATGTGCAAGTCTTTGATGATCAGATTGCTTCTGTACACATCCTTTACGACATGGTCGAAGCAAGTACAAAGAAGAAGCACATCGTTGGGAAGCACTCCTCTATCCTAAGTCTGATTAGAATTGATGGAATCTGGATGATTGTATCACTGGTCGATTACGGAGTAGAGGTTTGAACATTGAGATTTGTCTAATTCGATGTCTTGACTATGAATTGTTTGGAAACCGCTACCCGTTTTTTCTTTATCTCGTTGTAGAGGTACTCAATCTCTCCAAAGATATTCGTATTCCCCCACATTGACTCTAACTCCAGCGCAATTGGATTGTATTTGTCCCAGTAGCTTGTAACCATGATTGCTACTCCTCTTGGCATGAATGCAATATCCGTTAATTTGTTCTTTACCAAAGTGCCCATGCTATCGAATTGTGTAGTTATTCTGACGAATTTGGCATAAGATTCCGGATTCGTTGCTGGACCATACTTCTGTACATATTCTGATGCATCTTCCCAGTCCCAGAGGCTCACCACTTGTTGGAAGTCATCTAAAAATTCCTTATCGGATACTACTTCGTGGAACTTCATGAATATTGTAGCTTGTCTTGATCTAGCAGAATTCCTTGTAGAAGCATATATTGATGCTATACTGAATATGACTCCGATAACAACGCTTGTCGCAGCAATTACTATGGATAATGTTTGAGGATCTACTTGCAATCTCATCATCAACTCTGAGTATTTCTCTTCTTGTTGGAATGAGTTTCTCATTAAAAACCTCTAGTCTGCAAATTTCGAATATTGACACGTCAAAAAGACTTAACTTGGGTTTCTCCTGCCAAATTCATGCTGATAGATATGCAATATACCTTGATGGACCGCTATGTTAAGACAGTCTATCTGTTCCACCGGGACGGGAACCCTCTACTGCAAGTACCGCTTGACGAATCAGAGAAGACTAAACCAGAGGTCGTCAAGAATCTTTTCGAGCGTCTTTTCAGCGCGATAGATGACGTTTTCACTGAACTAGGTCACTCAGAGATCCGTTCAGTTGCGGTCAATGGAGGTCTCTTTGTCTATAAGGTTCAGGATCCCTTTCTCTTTGCAGCATATACAAATCAGCCCAAGTATGAGGAGTTCTCCAAGCAACTAGTAGAACAGATAGAATACGAATTCGAGAGAGTCTATAGTGATTTACCTCGCATCGGTGACTCTTCCGTCTATGAAGGACATTTCAATCCATTCGAATCGAAGATTCTAGAAATCCATGAAACCTTGCTTCATCTTCAGAAGGAATATCCAAAACTGTTAGGATTTCTCCCGTCTTTTGTCCCTCTCTTTCGATTGAATGAAGTATTGAGCCTTGGATTAGACATAATTGCTGGATACCCCCATGATACAATCAAGCTCGTTCGTCAGCTGAACCTTCTCTTCTATGATGACCACGACTTAGAGGAAACCATTGCAAGAACATTGGGGCGTTATTCTGGAAACCAGATAGCCAAGAATCAATATGAGCCATCAATGGTTCGAAACCAGGAGAACGTTCTTGAGCTATTGAATGAGATTTCTGTAACCAAGCTTGATGCAACGAATGAAATCTTTGATGTTGTACTTTGTCCGGTTTGCAGAGAGAAGCATTCTGAGAAACCCATGTGTCATTTCTTCTGTGGTTTCATTGAAGGTGTATTGGACAACCCTACTATCTCGGTTGAAGAGACATCCTGTAAAGCTACCGGGGCGAAAAGCTGCAAATTCAGGTTGCATATCTCATGAATAAGCGCCCTTTTCTAGTTAGAGAGCTACTACTTCGAATCAGGAAGACTTAACTTCATGATGTCAGGAGTAATTTCCCGGGTGATTTCCATTCAAACTAATCTGATTGATCCCGAAGATGTATTTCTTATCAGTGCGGAAGCATTGATAGTAATTGGACTCCTTGTCGCAGTGGTTTTTGCGTTTATCGTTCAGAAGAAACATGCAAAGATAGCAAATGGATGGAATTTCATCTTCTACGGTATTATCTTCCTATTACTGCACTCAGTATTTGATATGCTTGATACACTTCAACTCGATGATCTCATCGTAGACATCCTAAATATTCTGGATGGTTCCACCTTCGTATTGGGACTACTGATGTTTGCCTTTGGAATATACAAAATCGCTGAATATGGCGCGAAAAAATGGGGGTTGTAGATGATGCAGGAACTACAGATCGATTTTCATCCACCTGATGATATCCTTAGTCTTACCAAAGCATTTCTTGATGCTGGTGCCGCCGTAGTGTTTGTAGTTGTTCTCTTGGTTATACTCTATGCAAGAAAACGCTATCCTGTTATGGAAAGAAATCGAACATTTCTACCACTTCTCGTGTTCGCGATTTTTGGAGTCATCTCTACAACAATGGATGCTATAGATGAGTGGTATTGGTTCACCCCCAGTGCTTTTTATGATACGATATGGAAACCAACACGACTTCTTCTCTTCCTAGTTGGAATCTTCATCCTTGTCATTGCATTCCATCAGTTCTATGAGTTCTCAGAACGGCTCTTCGGAGAAGAAGTTGATGGATGATATAATCAAGACTGTGTACATCCTTCATTTAGATGGAACTCCTGTACTCAGAGTGGATATGACTGACGAGGAGCTGGAGAATCTAGATGGGTTCCTAGGATTATTTGGCGGATTCTCAAGTGCCATCAATACGCTGGTCAAGGAACTGGGCCATAAAGAGATCAAATCAATTAGTGTTACAGATGGCGTTCTTGTCTATAGCTCAAGAGATCCTCTACTTTTTGTCGTTCATTCAGTCAATCCAAAATACGAACAATTCTCTAAATTGCTAGTGAAGCAGATCGAACAGGAGTTTCTTACACATTTTGATGATGTCTTGAATGATGAGAATGCATTTGTCTTCTGTGATATCTTTAAACCCTTTAAATCCACCATAATGCAAATTCATAATAACCTCATGAAGCTATATTCAGAGTATCCAGAGCTCCTCGATTTTCTCCCCAGTTTTATCCCCTTGACTCAGCTTTATGAAGTACTCAACATGGGTTTGGACCTCATCAAAGGGTATCCTGAGGATACAATTCGACTGGTACGACAATTGAAGAATTATTTCAAGGAAGATGAATACCTAAAGGAAGTATCTCTTACTCTCGGAAGATATTCTGGTTATATGATTGCAAAGGAGAGATATCAAGGAGAGATTGTTATTGATCACGATAAAGTCCTCAAACTACTGAATGAAATCTCAATAGTTAGATATGACTCCACAAAGGAATGCTTCGATTTTCAACTCTGTCCAATCTGTCGTGAAAGGAAATCTGAGAAACCTATGTGTGAGTTCTTCAGTGGTTTTATTGAAGGCGCTTTGAATAACCCTGGGATATCTGTTAAGGAAACAACATGCAAGGCTAGTGGAAACAAGTCCTGCAGCTTCAAGATCCATCGTATCTAATTCTTCTCAGAGAGAATAATATCTCCAGTATCTAGCTCTAGCTCATCATATTTCCTAGTTTCAGAGCCTAGTATTAGAGTGACATCTGAAAACTTGCATGGGAGTGGATTACCCATCAAGAAATCAGGGCCATCCATCAATTGATAGTGTAGATGAGAATACGTCGTTGCTGCTCCGGAGAATCCAATCCTGCCAATAGGTTGTCCTTTTTTCACTTTGTCCCCTTTTCGTACGGTGATGCCCTTCTTCTTTAGATGAAATAGATGACTGAACTCCAAATCATTATGCTGAATGACGATATAGTTGCCTGCAATATCTGACACTCTATCTGCATGAATCGCGCCGTCCATATCAAACTGGGTGTCATATAGATCATCTAAGTCATCTACACAAGCAACTATCTCTCCATCAGCAGGCGAATATACTAATGCATCATCCGTGTAGAACTTTCTAGCGTCCTTAAAATGAAAATCGTAATTCTCAGAATACTCTTCTGGAAGCATCTCACGTGTATTGCCATCTTTTCCTAGTATTGAGAAATCAATTGCGAACCTACTGAAATTTGAGAAGAACTTGTTATTCGTTACTTGTCTAACCAGTGACATTGAAAATCTGCGGTGATGCGAGTAGAAATCATGTCCATCTAATATTGTAAGCATTCCTTTGAGAGGTAAGGAAAGAGATACTTGTTGTTTGAACCTATTAGGAGTGACGACTATCTTTCCAAAGTAATACTCCTTCTTACTTATTGAATCAGAGAATGTGAACATGAATCTGAGATGATGAAGTGGCAAATCCTTTGGAAATCTATGGAATGGATTGAAGACATCGACTACTTCTTTTCCCTCTATCTCGTATTTGCCTATGGTGTTAATACTTGGAGTTCCTACTCCATTATGGTTGACGTGACGGTAGGTGACCAATTTTCCAGACTCATCGTATATTGCTACTTTGATGAATTTGATAATGAGCTTTCTATCCGTTAGGTTCTCAAGCATAAAGTCGAAGTTCAGATTCAGAGAGTCCCGACTCTCTTCGATATATGTCACCTCCGGTTCTATTGTAATCCTAACGACTCTTTCTGGAGATTCATGATCTGACAGAAATCCGTTCATTTTTGCAGTATTCAAGTCAGCCGTCATAATGAAATCAGTCCATGCCCGAATTGCAGGTATTGGCTTAATGACTCTTGCCTCAGTAACTGAATTCAGAGCCATACTTCCCTCAAATCTATTCTCCATCTTGTAAGTAGCATATCAGGACCCCTTCTTGTGACTTCGATTTATAATGAGACCCGATTTTCATATCATGGGTCTGATAATGAGCAGCAAGATACGATTTGGGGCAGTCGTACTACAAGACATGCCATTTCCAAGAATAGTTGAACTGTGGCAGAAATTCGATGAGTTGAATTTTGACTCAACATGGATCGCGGATCACTTTGTTAACTACGCGCATCCCAACTCGCCTTGGTTGGATGGCTGGACTGCTCTGGCTGCTCTGGCTCCAACCACTAAGAACATTCGGATTGGTACGTTGGTGACATCGATCCTACTGAGGAATCCTGCTGTTCTTGCTCGCCAAGCCATGACAGTAGATATCGTTTCTAAAGGTCGATTGGAGCTAGGAATTGGAGCTGGTGCACCAGGTTCCATTGACCCTTCGTTCAAAATGATAGGGGCGGAGAACTGGTCGACAAAGGAAAGGGTCAAGCGGTTAAGAGAGCAAGTGGAGATTCTTGATATGATGCTTACTAATGAAGTATCAAGTTACAACGGTTACTACTACAAGGTAGACGGTGCCATAATGCTTCCTGGTTGCATCCAAAAGCCAAGGCCTCCATTGACAATCGCAGCCCACATTGAAGGTTCTTTGGATATCGTCGCTGAATATGCGGATTCTTGGAGTTCCTTCGGTAGTGATTTTGGCTCTCCTACAGACATAGTCGTTGAAAAAACAAGGAAACGTATTGATTATCTTGATAGGCAATGTGAGAAAATTGGCCGTGATCCTGCAACGATTACCCGTTCACTATTGATTTTCGGACAGGAGGCAAATTTCGCTTTTGCCTCTGAAGATCATTTTACTGAGATTGTTCAACGATACACATCACTCGGAATCAACGAACTGGTCTTCTTCTATCCTTTCTTCGCACCCGATCAGATTCCGATATTTGAACAGATAGCTCTTGAGGTCATTCCTGCACTTAGAACAGGATAGGCTTGGTAATAATAATATGATAAGAATAGAATCTAGAAAATTGACTTCAATTTGATTTTTCAACCAAAATGAATCTATTACATGGAATCATCTCGGGTAGTGCCGTAGCTCTCTAGGTTCCTTCTTTTTCTTCTTAGCATTTCTTTCAAGACGAGTTATCCATCTTGTCAGCTCAGGTGGATAGGCATGTTCTGGAGGTACCCAATAACCCATTTGCTTCGTTTTCTTCTTTCTTGATTTACTATGTATTCTCATGATTCATGTACAAATTAGCTTCAAAGAACTTGATTCTTTGGGTAGTAATGAATCTAGGAGTAAATCTCCCCAGCCTCAAGTTTCTTGGTGAATTTTTCCCTATTCTTCTCCGGAGTACAGTTCAACGCACATCCGAAGTTCGGACAGCTGCTACATCCCCAATGTCGAAGGGTTGCAAGAAAAGCTATTGTGACCAATCCATATCCTAGTAACCAATCCAGACGATCCCAAAGATAAATCAACGGAAATAGAAATGCCCAGCCAATTCCCCAGATTAGAAATACCAAACGTCCCGCTGAACTCACAGGTGTTGGATTATACTTGAAAAGCTTAGGACTCCCCCAATTAGCCAAGCAGTAGAATTTTCCTTCATTTCCGTGCTCTTTTCCTGAGTGTTCATAACACGGGCAATGGCGACATAGGACATACCACTCTACTCCTCCGAAGAAAATCATAGCGATCAAGAAATGTAGTGGAATCATTATCATAGATTCGGAGAGAATGAACTGGCTCAATCCAAGAAATCCTCCAAGGTCGAATGAGAATCCGAAGTAGCTAATACTAGAACCTGCTAATCCAATGTAGGCAAGTATCATAACTGAAAATGATATTATTGCGAACCATTTTGCATCACTACTAGAATACCTAGCATGGATTCCACAGTAGACAGACTGCTGTTGATCGGGTTGAGAATTCTCCTTACTCACGAATAATCACCAATATCGTTTCTATACCATTATCCCGATCTCTATTGAAGATATAAGCGATTTCGAAGTGATTTACGTACTATACTGCAAATACCGTATGAATTCAGATTTGTAATGAGGAACCTAAAACTCTAATACGAAGATATTTTCTACCGAAGTGCACGACCAAACATATCAATGAAGAGATGGTGTTGGGATTCCATGGACCGCAAGATTATTTCATCTGTCATCGGCATCATGGTACTTGTTTCCCTCTTCATTGGAATTGCGGTGCTATATTTCAGCTATGCCAA
>JAEORN010000135.1 GCA_016840825.1 Candidatus Thorarchaeota archaeon
AAATACAAGATATCCATTTACTATAGGTGCTGTATAAGTCGAGCGATTGAGGACCTGTATCGGTGTTGCACCATTATAATTGGTTTCGAACGTATCTGTTAGATTTGACTCAACACATGCCATATAGATTGCTAGGTCAGTGTAAGTTGTCTGTCCTGTAGGCTGATCCACCTCGAAATATAGCTTATCTACAACACCAGATTGCGATACCATCGTTTCAGGCCACAGGTATTGATATCGCGAATCGAACGAATTGCTGAATATTCCCATTGGTGCGCCACCAGACCCTGCAGTATCATGAATTGTTTCAATTAGACTTGTGTTCTCTTCAAAGAGGCGTGTTTTATCATAGCTTGAGCTATTCCAGACCTCGACCTCGTAGCCCTTTTGAAAATCGTTCGAATCAGCATCAGTAGATATCCAGCTCAACTCCGGATTGGAACTGCTGATATAGTCTATCTGAGGTAAGGATGAAAAGCCATCTACCTCTAATCCACTAGCTACTGGGGTTTCGTACTCCAAAGCAATGTTGGGAATGGTATTCTTCCCTAAACTGATACTGGCCTCTTGTGAGTTGAATTGCTTCACTGATAAGGTGGTTGAGGATTCATCCACTAGTTTCAACACGAATGACAGAGTTCCATCCCCTGCTAGAGCTTGCTGGACCTCAGTAGTAATATCCCAACCGTACCAATATCCTGTGAGATACATATTCGGACTACTGGGCGAATCAATCACATCAACAATGTTAGGGTCGTAACTTGGTGCATTGTTCCAAGTAATTGTGTCTTCATTCCATGTATCATTGTTCGAATAGTACAGTCCAATTGGTTCATCTACATCTTCACCATCACCGCAAAAGAGATTCACTGTTGCTCTTGTGAAGCATATGTTTCGTGGGATGTGTGATAGATTATACTTAAGCCAAACTCGAGAGTGTGAATCAACAGCATAGAGTCCAACTGGTAGACCAGGAATTCCTGGTCCCCCTATACTCCCATAGTTTGTATCAGGATCATCATTGATTACAATAGAATCATCACTGATTCGAATCACATGTGCGTCACTCGCAGGAGTAGCCGCAGGTGTATTTATCGTTCCAGAAGTGTAGGCCACTTCTGGGGAAATGGTTGGTGAAAACAGCATTACAGGCAGAATTAGATTAAAGCATAGTATCAAGACTATGAAGGCGGTGGTTTTCCTCAATGTTCTTCTCTCCTCTGAAGTTGAGGGATTGATGATTCGCTCTCTAGAATTAATCTTGGGATTGTATGTTCAAGTCCCTGAACTTCATCCTAACTGCATAACTAGGTATTGCGAACTATTTCACTGTTGCGGCCAATGGAAAATGAACTGTGAAACACATAACTCACTTCCCTATGCTATGAATTATATATAGTTAATTCTTTATTTTAGTGGGAGATAATAATGAAATATCGACGAGTCGGAAAAAGCGGATTGAAGATCTCTGAGATATCATTGGGTTCATGGCTCACCTATGGTGGGACCGTTGAGAATGATATTGCTAAGCAATGTATGAGCAAAGCCTTGGAAGTAGGAATCAACTTCATTGATACTGCAGAGATATACGCGATGGGAAAGTCTGAGTCTGTCATTGGTGACTGGCTAAGAGATGGAAATATCGATAGGAAGAATCTAGTCATATCAAGCAAGGTCTTTTGGCCCACAAGTGAAGCCATCACCGACTGGGGGAATGGTCGGAAGAATGTTCTGAATGCCATTGAAGGTACTCTGGAACGCTTGGGCACAGATCATTTGGATATCTATTACCTGCATAGATTTGACCACACCACACCTCTAAGAGAAACAGTTGAGACTATGAACGACTTGGTTCATTCTGGGAAGATACGATATTGGGGTACCTCAACTTGGACTGCAGCTCAACTAGAGAGAGTCAATGCTATTGCCAAGGAACATGGACTGCAAAAGCCTATCGTTGAACAACCTATGTATAATATGCTATTCAGACACATCGAGCTTGAGATTATGCCTGTAGCAAAAAGTCATGGTATGGGATTTACCGTATGGAGCCCGCTTTATCAAGGAATCTTAACAGGTAAGTATAATGATGGTATCCCTGAAGGAAGTCGCGGAAGTCGGAGTGAAGGATTTTTGAAATACCTCACAGACGAAGTAAGGCAGAAGATTGTAAAGATGACTGAGATTGCTGGATCAATGGATATCACCATGACCCAACTTGCACTTGCATGGATTCTACGACGTCCTGAGATATCTGCTGTGTTGATAGGTGCTACAAAGCCAGAACATGTCACTGAGAATGTAAAGGCATCAGATGTAGATCTATCAAAATCCACTATCGATGAGATTGAGACTATTCTTGGCAATGCACCTGAATGGCCAAGGACCTATGACCCGAATATCTTCTATGCAGACCAGATGAGGTGATCATCTATCTCCCCCTTTAGGGAGTGAATGTAGAACTGCTTCCTCTTCGAAGTCGGATTACTACGACGATTACGACGATGAGTAGTCCCATTGAGATCATAATGACCAGTGTCATTGTATCTGGTAGTCCTGTTGGAATCGTT
The DNA here is from genome assembly GCA_016840825.1 of Candidatus Thorarchaeota archaeon. The sequence goes on from JAEORN010000135.1 coordinate 2,571, forward strand.
GATGATGTAGTTGTATTGGATGTGGTAGTAGTTATCGTAGTAGTAATAGTATGAGATTCAGTGACTATGACCATAACAGAATCTGAAACTGAATTTCCGTATGTATCAAAAACTATGATAGTCACATTAAAGACGCCCATCGGGAGGCCATCTATGCTAACTGTAATTTCTCCAACTGACCAATTACCAGTCTGATTTGGTGTACCATTAAGTAATAGTGTCCAATTCGATGGATTTGCATCACTCACATGCCAGGTGATATGGTGTCCTCCAGTTCCTTCAACATATTCGACATCTTCAGGGTTATCGATTGTTGGAGGTGTTGTATCGGCAAGGAATGCAGTTACGAAAACCGTATCTGAAATCGAGTTACCCGCAGCGTCCTTGACAACAACCGTCACATTATATTGTCCCTCTTCAGAGAAATCAGGAATGAACTCAATTGGAGACGCAAACCATGTACCAAATCGAACAGGTGATCCGTTGACGTAAATCTCATACCAACCAGGCCATGCATCTTCAGGTGTCCAAGTAAGCGTAGTCGTGTTTCTGTCTATGATGTAGGTCGTATTCTCTTCGTCATTCATTGTGGGATATGTGTCATCAGTGATGAGCATAGGATAATTATCCACAGCTGCAGGTTGGATGTAATAGTACCCTGATCCTGAATAGTCATCCCAAAAGTTGCCGATGCTGATCCCATCATCAAACAATGCGCCAATGAAGTCTCCAGAACGGGCATTAGCTCGATAGTTCCATGCTATGATATTATTGTAAACATGGTTATCATCACCTTCAATCATAATGCCATAGTCAAGATTCCCAAAGATTTCACAATCTTGAATATCTAGAAGGGTCGTACTAGCCTCGATTCCAGCGAAGTGATTACAGGCAAACGTGGAATTGTAGACCTCTCCGTCGGACAACATAATATAGAGACCTTCTCTGTTATCGTAAAAGACTGAATCGCGGACTGCTATGTTACTCGTAACGTAGGCTAAACATCCAGTGTAGTCATTCATTCCAAATGTTACATTTTCAATGATACAATTCTCTGAAGATAGCGCGAAGATTCCCACTGATACATCAAGCATCTTTCCATCTTCAATTAGAGTACGGTTGCACTGAATCAAGTATATTTGACCATAATCATCTGGGTCTAGAATCAGATCAGTCTGATTCAGAAGATATGCTATTGGCTTACCATTGACGGTGTTATGCTCAACTGTGATGTAATAGTAGTCTTCCATGTTGGGGAAGACGTTCCCGAAATTCCCGAAGCCACACCCTTCAAGGGTATTATTCCTAACGCTGGCGTACGCTGATGAAAAGAGCATGATTCCAAAGGCAGAATTCTCCCTTCCAATATTGCATTCTATCGTACAATTATCTGAGTTATAGGCCACTATACCTCCCGTTAATACATATCCCGAATCATATATGGAAGGTATATTGTCTAACAGAGTGTTTTCCGAAATAGTAGCGTTAGGACTCTCTTCGAAGTAGATACCTGTTTCACAGGCAGATATGGTATTGTTATGAAGGATTAGAAATGGTGTTTCATATGCGTTTATTCCTTTGTCTTTCATATAGATGGTGCAGTCCTCAACTCTGCCATTGGTGACATTATTAAGTAGTATACCTGATCCTGTTTGACTTTCTTCGGATATCAATGTACAATTCCGTATAATGAAGTGAGCTGTAGTATCAGTAATGTAGATACAAGTAGATTCTCCGATTATTGTCCTATTAGCGATGAGATACGGGTCTTCCTGAGTTCCTACACCAGGGAATGAATATGTTTCAAAACCAGTGTTGTTGGTAATCATGATGAAACCATCTGCTGCAATAACCGAAACCATCACAGAATCCCGCGCCACATTGGCCCGTGTGTCATTTACGACAATAGTGAAATTATAGACCCCCGGTAGGAGTCCTCCAACATTGTATTGTATTGACCAGCTTGTGACCTTGTTTTCTGTTTGGAGACTTCCGTTTCTCATGATTCTGTAGGAATCAATTCCTATATCGCGAACTTCCCAAGTAACATAGACATTCTCTTGGAGGACATCGTATGCAACATCATCTGGACTGCTAAGTTCAGGAGGAGTGCTATCAGGAATATACGAGGGATAATGATCCACACCCATTGCATAACCGGGAACTGAGTAGTAGCCGGTTCCTGAATAGTCACTCCAAATATTCCCTTGGCTAATTCCGTCATCCCAGCTGTTCTCTGCACCATGGTCATCTGCATTGATGAAATTCCCTCCAAAGGTGTTATCATACAAGACGCATCTGTAGGTGCCACCATAGAAACCATATTCATCATTCCATAGTATTCTATTTTGAGTGAAATTAGAATACTCTGCTGAAGCTGCCCATAGACCAAATTCGGACCCATAAGTCATATTGTTATTCGATACGGTCGAATTGGCAAAGCCATCAACATAGATGCCACAGATATAATCTGAGATGTTATTATGGGTGACATTTGAGTAGAATGAGTCATAGACACTTATTCCAAAATATGCATCACGTATCGTGTTACCAATAATATTCCATCCAAGTTCTTCACCATAGCTACTGACATATATTGGATAGCTGCTTTCTATGAACGTACTATCTAGAATTGAGCAATTGGAACATTCATCAGCATCAATCCCCCTAGAAACATCAATCAACAATGCCTTTGAAACCGTGGAATTGGCACACTGTAGCATCTTGACTCCTCGGGAACCTCCACTCATGGATACGTTGTGAACCAAGACATTCATGGACCTATCGAGATTGATTTCAATTCCAAAGTCAACAAACTCTGTATCATTTACGATGATATGGTTTGATAGTGTTATATTGGCTCCAACAATACTCATCAACCTATTTGCTGGTTTAAGATAGGTATCTGATATGTTGACAAGGTCGCTAGCATAAATCTGAATACCTTGATGAATATCAGAACAGTTGATACCCTTCATAGCTATATCATTGCAATAAGCTACTATGATTGGAAAAGAAGTTGTATCTATGTCAAGATTTTGCAGTACCGTTGAGTTCGTCTTTCCAAGTATGACCTGCCCTACTGGGATTCCATCGTACAGAATTCCCGACGAATTATAATGGTATATGATTGGCTTCCCATTTAGAGTGTTTCCGGAGAATGAATGCCTAAGATTCAATTCACTGGAGAGATCAAAATCGAGTGATGCATAGCTTAATGTGTTACTTATAATCGTGCAATCATGCCCGCCGATTAATACTGTGCTTCCTAATGCTCCAGTGATCGTGTTGTCAGAGATGATTGAGTAATTGCACCCCATCAGCCTCATCTCATTCAGTGTATTGAGCCACAAAGTATTGTGAGAGACCGTCAAGTTCTCTCCAGCCGCTTCTATGCCATACTTGTTATTCATGATTTCGTTTGATGAGATATTGACGTTATTTCCTGAATAGACTGCGATACCTGTAGAACCTTGATTGATGTAGCAATCGACTATCGTGGCGTTATGACCATAATTGATCGAGATTCCATTTGAACCGCTCAATGAGATATTGCAAGAGGATATGGTTACGTTATATGAAGAAGAGAGTCCAATCCCTGGAAGACCGTAGGTGATATTGTTGTTCCTGATAGATGTGAAATTCGAGAAGCTGACTTGAATTGCAGCAGCAGAGGAGTTTAACAAATTATCCTTGATAATTGCATTTGAGCAGTTGGCTATGATGATTTGGCCATAATCCCCTGTTATCGTTGTGCCTGGTTGACTATGTGAATAGTAGATAGGTTTCCCATCCAAAGTGTTGTCAGAGATATTATGGAGAAAGTGGAAGATCACAAGTCCGCCTAGTGAAATTCCTCCTGAAACGAACTCGTTATCGACGATGGTGCAGCTATTGGAATATGATAAGCCTAATCCGATTTGATTGGATGTGAAAACATTCTCAACGAGTGTCAGGTTTGTTTCAAACGCCATGACTCCCTGAAGACTTCCATTGAAAGTACAATTGCTGATGACAGGGTTTGTATTGTTGTGCACCCACAAGGCTGTCATCTCGATATTTGTGAAGTTGCAATTCGAGAATGTTACATTGAAGGAATTAGAGCAAGTCGTTCCCATCATCATATCCTGAACAATACAGTTCTCGACAACTCCACTGGTGACATTGCTAAGCATGAGTCCGACTGTGAAGTCTCCTCCATAAGCAGTGCTGAACGAGCAGTTCGCGATGATGAACGACGCATTGACATCATAGATCGAGATGCAAGACTCATACTCCTCTGCTTTGATCTCTAATCCCTCGATGATATATGGATGTGTGGAGTTCCCGTAACCCGAAAATCCAAGATCGACAAAATCCGAGTTCTCGTTAATGAAGATAGTATCGTGTGGTAGATAGGCAGGAATAGACAGTGGAAACCTCTCAACAACGAGTGCTTCATTCTGATTGCTACCCTCTACTAATGCTGTATTCTCGTACAATACAGAACTACTGCTGATTGATGTCAACATGCATAGAATCAATGCAAGTGAAAAGATGGTGACCTTTGTAAGATTATTCAAGCCTTATCCTCCTTACTCCACGCGTGTACTAAGCAGACTGATGGATGAACTTCTAACTAGTCCCTTTTATTTGTTTATAGTACTTTTTTCGAAGAAGCTCAAATATTGCAAATAACTCTTGAAAAAGAAAATTGATGAGCTGCAATCTAACAGCTCATCGAGGCTGTACCATTAATTAGCTTACTATTTCCCTGCAAGCATATATCCATAGATGAACATGATCAGCAGTACTAGCAGGATAATTATGTTGACCCATAGCACAATAGGCAGTGTCATTGTGAAGAAAGCCCACATCGCTGCAATCGGTCCAAGTATACACCAGAATATCATGAATAATACGAATACTTTGACCTCATTCCAAGTCTTTGCTTGAAATGCAAAAAGACCACCTAGCCCAATAGCAACAATGGCTGCTCCAACGATACGACCTGATGCTAATTCGCTTGGCCAACCAGTAAGGTCATTCCAAACCTCCGGAGCAAGGAAGAAAAATGCTCCATACGCAATATGTGATATCAGAGAAATTAGAAACGCATACTTTACTATTTTCGGTATCTCCTCCACCTTATATCAACTCCTTAAACAGTTAGATGAGGTAATAATAAATGAAATTGGAGGTTTGATAAATAACTTTCTACAAAACCATTCAACCTATTGGTTCAAGAAACTCCCAAAGCCGATTGACATTAATGTGACTTCAGTAATCATCTATTTGTGAATACGATGGATTATCCTTACAAACTAACAAAGATGACATGGCAAGAAACCTCAATCAGAATCGATGAATGTAAGACAGTCATTGTACCGATTGGCTCAGTAGAGCAACATGGTCCTGCATTACCTGTGGATAATGACCATTTTATCGCGACACGATTCGGAGAGCTTGTTTGTGAGCATCTGTGGCCTGAATTGAAAGTGACCCTCGCCCCAACGATCGCATTTGGGCACTCTCCCCACCATATGGACTTCAAAGGGACGATAACCCTCAAAGAATCTACTCTCATCGAAGTAATCGTGGATGTCTGTGAGTCACTCAGACATCATGGATTTGAGAATATCATTCTCCTTAATGGACATGGGGGCAATAGGACTGCTATTAGTAGTGCTCTGGCTAAGTTGAAGCTAGAGTCAATCAAGAGAGTTTTCTCGATTGATTGGTGGGCGTTCATTATGGATAAGGTTCCTGAGATGTTCTCACGACCAGTCTTCCATGCATGTGACATGGAAACTTCTGTCGCATGGGCATTAGGTCAAAGAGTATTAGAAGACAAGCGAGTCGATGAGCCAGGAAAGACACCTTACCCTGGATATGTTGTTGCTGATATGCTTGCTCCTCCTCCTATAGTATCAACAGGAAACAGCATGAAAGACTTCACTGACTCTGGAGTCGTAGGCTTTTCCAAGAAAGCCACCAAGGAGAAAGGGAAGAAGGCTGTTGACCTTGTTGTGGAGCGCGTGTGTGAGTTCATCAAGTCGCTCTCATAGAAAACTTGCGACATTAGAAAAGAATAACTTCGTCTTGCTGGCTGACCCACAGGAGAGTGCATACTATGTTGACTGCAATTGAGAACTTCGTAGCAGTTGGAATAGTAACCTCTGTAACTTTTTTCATCTCGATAGTCATCATCATTTTCATCAAAAGACTCAGCACTTCTTCGAATTTGCGTATTGTTCGCCGAAAGCCGCTTCTCGTTCCAGCAATCATTTTCTTGCTGGTCATTTTCGTTTCCCCAGGAGAAAGGATTGGACCTCCTCCAGAACTACCTCATAATTCCATCACAGGAGATTACATAATATCCTTCGTGAGAGATTTCCAAGTCTATGAGCTCGAGCCCTATCTCGGGAGAGTAACTGTAACATACTTCTACGGTATCGATCTCGATGAGATAATCAGCTGCAACGTCATTGTATCACAAACGGATTCGGTTGTTGCCAATGTCACCACTAACATTCTGAAACATGAATCTGCTGAAACTGAATCGGCTCACTCGACCTTCGACCTTCCATATGGCAACTACACTCTCCGCTTCACACAGGTAGTCTTAGATTTGTATGGCAATCCTACAACTCGAAGGAGGAATGTTCATGTTCTATTTGAGCAATTGCAAGATCTACAATGGATTGATGAAGCATTGCTTTGGGATCAATATCGCCTCGTTCTAATTCTTACTGGAATGGCACTACTAGTCTTTGGCATCTACCTGACAGACCACAAGGAGGATAATGAGGTAGAAAGAGAGAGATATGAGCGGAAGAGGCGCGGAGAACGTAACTACCCCTACTGGCGTGCAGATCGGCGTAAAGTAAAGGAGCGGCAATGGGCAGAACGGATGCGGGATAAGCGCTAGTAGTACGATTCGAGTTCTCCTCTTCTGCATAACTCCTAATATAACCTAATATTTCTTGTTCGCGCCAAACGAGTATTCTTTTTAAGCAAAGATGAGTTGATAATAAACAAGAACTTGATTCACAAGAACAAGTTGAGCACGTCCACCTCAATTCTTGCCACTAGAGGGGATAAAACCGTTGACCGTAACTTATATCTTGGTCTAGGTCCCTTGCAATAATTGTGGACTAAGGGCGCAGTAACAAGTGTGGGTCGATACGTTACTATGGCGTGCGGTGATGTATCTTGCAACAGCCTCAAAATAGGTTGTATGGAACGCTCGGCGAAAAATGTTAAAGGTGGTGGCGCGGCAGCCGAGTGTTGCCCACGTTATTGTGCCCACCTTCTTTTCTCTCCATTCTTTCTGAGATAAAAGACAAATCAATAATCATTGTAAATGATAGACATTCTATGAAGTCTTATTAGTTTCCGGTCTAGTGCGTAGCATATGAAACCAGTTGAGGTCATTCTACGGAAAGAGGAAGGACATTATGTTGCAACATCTGAAGAGCTGGGTCTTGAAACAAAAGGAACAGATCTCGATGATGCAATGAAAAAGATGAGAGCCGAAGCGGACAGATTAACAGAGGAAGACTCATCCCGCCCTGTATATGAGTTCTTGATACGTATTGAATAATCTGTGTAAATTGACTATGCTTGAAGACATCACTCGGGTTTCTACCAATCCTCTTCATAAAGTCAGATTGATTCAGAATCCAAATTCCTGAGATAGACATGTGATACCTGTGTTATTGTACCCACTCTTTCTTCTTGAGCTATGAGTTGGATGTTATGCTGTATAGGTGATGTTATTAGTAAAAGAAGAGAATCTTAACTATGTCTAAGTCCAAGAAAGCGTTGTCAGCAAAACAACGCGAGGAACTGCTTAAGGTGTTGAAAGACCGCTTCGGGAAGAACATGGGTCGTCATAAGGGACTTGAATGGATAAAAGTACAAGCTAGGTTGGATGCTAATCCTGAGAAACTCTGGTCCCTGAATGAAATGGAAAGAACCGGTGGAGAACCTGATATTGTAGGTTTTGATAAAAAGAGTGGTGAATACATCTTCTACGACTGTTCTGCTGAAAGTCCTGCAGCTCGCAGAAATGTTTGCTACGACCGCGAGGCGTTGGAGTCAAGGAAATCAGCCAAACCTGAGAACAATGCTATTGATATGGCGACAACCATGGGCATCGAGATTCTGACAGAGGAACAAATTCGAGAGCTACAGAAATTAGGAGAATTCGATACGAAGACATCAAGCTGGGTGAAGACACCTCCTACCATAAGAGAACTGGGTGGTGCTCTCTTTTGTGATCGCCGCTACAATCATGTCTTTGTGTATCACAATGGTGCTCAATCATATTATGGTGTAAGGGGATTTCGTGGGTCAATAAGGGTCTAAATATGGACTTTGAATCTTAGATTTCTAAATCTCGTACAGCGCGTTTTGTGATAGCCCAAAGAAGTTGTGAAGATTTAATACACAACTCGGAGTGTTATTCTATTGGAATAATATTCACAGGGAGAATGAGGTTTGGTCCAATCCACACAGGCCTTGCTTAAGAAAGCAGAGGTTTCATTAGCTAAGGGTGATTTCAAAACCTCGCTCAAATTACTTGATATGGCAAAGAAAAAAGAGCCTAAATCTCAAGACGACTCATTCGCGTGTGGATTGTTCGAGATTCAACTCAGTGCTCGGATGGGTGAATTCGATGTAGCTCTTAAGATGGCTGATACTTTGCTAAAAACAGCTGAAGCCACAAACAACCCTCAGATACAAGCAGATCTATTGTTGGCGAAGATCGAGCTATTCTGGAGATCAGGAGATATAGTTGAAAGCTCAAGGATTGCAGACCTTCTTGAGAAACATCTTGATAGTATGGAGGAACAGTTAGACAGGGAGCTCCGGGATTTCATCGATTTTAGGAGAGGTGCTTTGCTTCAAAATAGAGGAGTACTTTCCTGGTATAGGGGTGAATATGATAAAGCACTAGATGTTCTTCAAGAAAGTCTAGGTATTCGACAGCGAGCAGATGATAAGACTGGTATAGTAGCTTCGCTGAACAACCTTGGTCTAGTACATTGGTCTAAAGGAAACCTGAAAGAAGCACTTGATTATTATAATCAAGGATTGTCCATCTGCGAATCAATAGGACTCCGGGTGATACAGGGAAATATACTGAATAATCTTGGGAACTTGTATAATCAAATGGGAGATTTTGAGAGCGCTCTTAATTGTCTTCACAGGAGTTTGGAAATAAAAGAGCCTCTTGAGAATAAGAACGACATAGCAACTACACTTCTGAACATCGGTGTGATATATCGGTATAAGGGAGATCTTGACAAGGCTTCAGAGTACTATCAGAGATGTTTGAACCTAAGTATCGCTTCTGGTCTTCGTCAGAACATTGCTCTTACTAATAGTAATATTGCAGAGATTTATGGAATGAGAGGAGACCTATTGAAAGCAGAAGAATACTTTCAAAGTGCATTAGAAATCTATAGGGAGATGGACCTAAAACCTGAGATTGCTAGAATTCTCTCTAATTTCGGATGGGTTTATAGAAAGATGGATCAACCGGAAAGAGCTTTAGAGTTCTATAAGGATAGCTTGCAGATTTCTGAAGCTATAGGGGCAGAGTCCTTGACCGCAACCTCCCTTTTCGAGCTAGTTTCTCTACTCGTTGATATGGATGACATATCAACAGCAACTGAATATTCGGAGAAGCTACGGAAAATTGCTGAGCAGTCGGAAAATCCAGCTGATGACCAAAGATACCTAATCGCCAAGGCATACATCCTGAAATCAAGTAAGAAAGCCCGCGATCAGATATTAGCAAGTGATATCCTTGAGAAAGTCATTGGAGAGGAGATTTTAGATCATGCCCTGACGACCAATGCAATGTTGTATCTATGTGATCTGCTTCTATCTGAACTGAGGATGACTGGGGATGATGAGACCTTTCTACGCGTTAGGAATCTAACACATGGATTGCTTGAGATTGCAAGAGCACAATCATCCTATTCACTACTTGCAAAAACCTATCTTCTTCAATCTAAACTTGCTCTAGTAGACCTCGATGTAGACAAGGCCAAAGAATTGCTATCGAATGCTATGGAGATTTCACAAGAGAAAGGGCTTCACATGCTAACAAGAGCTGTAAAAAGAGAGGAGACCCTTTTGAACAATCAACTTCAGAAATGGGAGTCCATCTTAGAGCTTAATCCAACGAAACGTGAGATGGTCGATTTCACGCATCTAAGCAGCTATATCGACCGGATGATAAAGAGGTCTGTATCATCACTTGCAAAGGAAGAAGTTGTGGCAAGAAAATACAAACTTATTCATCTTGATTTTTTGCGAAGACTGGAAAAGAGTGAGAAAGAACGGTTTCGGGTAGGTTTAGCTCAAATTGGTTTGGCAAAGGAAGGCAACATCGTCTCTGAATTTTACAAAGAACTAGGACCAGGTCTCTTCGGAATAAAGGATGAGAAAGTCAATCCGATAAGAAAGCAAGTACGTGAGATGATAAAAGCCGCGCATGATAAGGGCATTGATGTTCTCTTCTTCCCTGAACTTACTATAGATCTGAATCACTATGAAATTATTCAGGAAATCATTGATTTATCAAGAGAATATGGAATGTATATTATTCCGGGATCATATCATGATCCTAAGACACGGAGTAATATTTGCAAAGTCATTGGGCCTGAAGGAATTCTCTGGGAACAGAAGAAGCATATCCCAGCTACCATTCATTACGAGGGGAATCGAATAGAGGAAGGGATTGATACGGCAAGTCAACCCCGCGAGGTATTCATAGGAAATACGGAGTTTGGGCGTATTGCTATAACGATTTGTAGAGATTTTCTTGATATGGATTTGAGAGTTGAGCTAAAGAACTCGCAACCTCCGGTAGACTTAGTATTGAATCCCGCCTTCACTCCTGTGACTGCTGATTTTATGGCAGCACACTTTGACGCTCGGAGATCGATCTATGCCTATTGTTTCTTCGCGAATGTTGCAGAATTTGGTGATTCGTTAATACACTCTCCTGAAAAGGATAGAGAAGAACGAATCTTGAAGAAAGGAGAGGAAGGAATCCTCTACAAGGATGTAGATTTGTTTCAACTTAGATCAGAACGAAAGAGATGGGAAGAAGAACAGAAGAAGCATAGGTCATTTATCCAGAGTACTCGCTGACTTGTGAGATGAAAAGAAACCTATGAGTGAATTCGTTCCATCACAAATGTTTGTCCTTCACCCAAAGCTTCTAGGAATTTTCTTAGACCGATGGAATGAAAGTCCCATGCATTGTCAAAGAATTCAGACTCGACTATTTCTGGCTCAAAGCCAATTGAATGTAGGGACTGCAGGATCTGTTGCAGTACTTCATCATTCAAATGGTATGATTTTGCTGAGATGGCTGACAAGATCTCCCTGCCATAATGTGTGAACCAGAGAACTTTCCCATCTGTTTTTCCATCTGCATTAGTCAACCTAAGTCGAAGGTTCTCAATCTCCTTTCTACGGTTTTCAAGAAGTTCTGGAACAATGATTGCTGCCTCCGTTCCCATCAATGCTTTGATATTGATGAAATGACTTGAGCCACCTTCTCTAAGCTGCTGATGTAATAGCTTGATGACATGCTGTTGAATTACTTCGATTGATTTTGTGAAGGACATTAG
>JAEORN010000136.1 GCA_016840825.1 Candidatus Thorarchaeota archaeon
AGTTTTTCATTTCCACTGCCATAAATGAATGAGTGTAGATTCTGTAATAGATATATAATCGGTTTCAGTGTGAAATCTACTCCTCTTCAATCTCTCCCATAAGATATTTCCAAGGATCAATCTTCTCAGGTACTGGAAGTGCATGTTCTATCATTGTTCTTCGCCTGACGAAGTAATCCCATGCAATGCCTGCAAAAATGAGCAATGCCGTTCCTGAGATTATCATAGCTATTGGGCTTATTGTGATAATCATTGGTCCTGAGAGTTCATATGTCATTAGAATATTTGCCGGAAAAGTTACAAAAGGACTTGACATCGGATATGGATAGTACGTCTGGTTCGCGACTGCCAGATGTACAAGGCCATCTCCTGTTACTGCCATGTCCGTTATGAGTGGTTTTAGAAATAGTGGACCATACTCTTGGATCCCTGTTAAATTGTATATTGTGTCTTGGGAAAATATCTGGCCAGACGGCGTGACTCTAGTTATCGTCATCACATGACTCACATGTACATACTTTAGGGCAAGGTAGAGTAGTTGATTTGGCCCCATCTCCATCTTTTCCACCCTTGGATAGTCTTTCCATCCGGAGCCATAGTCAATGCTCAATGTTGTTGTCCAGCTTATCGAACCTTCTGTCGTCCACCTTGACAGTTGAAATTCCTCATCGAAAACACTTGAACATGTATAGAATCCACCAGATGGATCGAGCACGAAGGCATCATAATCGGTCTTGACATTCCACACCTCGTTGCCATTTGGATCCAATCGTTGAATTATATCCGGCATACCTACATAGATATCATTTCCATAACAACCCAATCCTTTTGGCGCCCTGAAATCGTATTCCGATGTCGCAAATTCATCATAGGTGATACTCAATAGGGTTCTATTCCATAGTTTATTGCCTTCGGAATCAAGTTTCACAAGACTGTAGGCAATCATCGTGGAATATGGATCAATTCCATACTGCGTCGTGAGAGATAATGCGAGAGTGTAAATCGCTCCTGAAGCATCAACATCGATGAACATCGGAATATCTGAATAGTAGAGCGGAATTGATCTGTTCCAGAGTTCTTGGCCTTGGGAGTCTAACTTGAGCATAAATAAGCTAGTCCCACCAGTGTCGGTACGTGGCGCACACATGAAGATATTATTGCGCACAACTTTGAGGACTACATATCCTGGGTAAATCGAATACCCTTGGTATGGTGTGGCATTCCATAGGGAATTATGGTCTGATGTCATCCTGCCAAGAGTAGAAGACCAAGAAAGAGTGCTCCTCGAACTAAGATGAACAAACGAGTTATCATCCATGGGCTCAAGTCTCAGTCCTCTATAGGTTTCATTCCAGAGTGTAGTTGTGTTGTATTTTGGTTGTATTGATGTAGGTGTTAAATCATGCGCACTCAAAAGCGCATTTACAGAGAGATGAGTGATAGTAGCAGTCACAGTTCCTTCATATTCATTGTAGTAACTACCGATTCCATAGGAGCTCCCAAATCTTGGGCTTGGAATGAGACCCACAAGTATCGTGTAGTTGTCATTCGGATACATCTGAACTCCTCCCATCTCGACCGAACCAGAGAAATACTGCTTCGCTTCAGATGATGTCAGAAGGAATTGAATGTCATATGTCCGACCGCCCTTCAAGTCGTTGACTGCCTTTATTCTTAGGGGAGTTGCTATATCATAACTGTATGACGGAATTACCAGCCAGAAGTAGATTGCATACATTTCATCACCGATATCCTGCATCGCAAAGTCACCTGTAGAGGCAATTTGAACGGATGCAGAAATTCTGAGTGTAGCCGGTGTTTGATTGTATTCCCATGTGAACACCTGCTTTATTCGGGCAAACTCTTGGCACTCCGAATATCCAAAATATGGAACATAACCAAATTGTGGGGCATATCCTGCAGTATGTTCCCATATGAGTGTTACTTCACCATTTTCGTCTTGGGGCACATAATTGTAGCTAAACTCAGGAGAGCTACTGCCAATCTCGACCTCTGGCTCAGTAAGAAGGTCGGGATCAGGCAAGAGTTCTCCGGTTTCTTGTGGATTGCCCTGAGCAAGAATAGAATCAGCGCTCGCATTGTCCGTGCTATAGACGATGCAAAACGGTACTAGGATGAGAAGTATTACAATCACATTGACTTTGCTCATAATAGACCCCTCACGCTTTCCACGATATCTTAGATATACTATGAACACCAGCACTATTAGAAATTGCGATTCGTGTTCAAGGAAGCGTATGAGCGAGACTATGAGTGCACTGAGAGATGAATTGGAAAGAACAGGAGAGAAGCAGTATAGTATGAAAGTCGTCGAGCTTCTGGAAGTGCTAGATGAACTACTATAGAGAATCTTTGGCTGCAGGGAATCAAATCCCCGCAGCTAATTTTTGGTTGTTATTCAGGTGACATGCGGTGTCCTAAATCGTATAGGATTCTCCTTCCTTTAATAAAACAAATTTTGTCTTCGTACCTTCAATTCCTCTCTTGAAGACATCAACGCTCTTGTCCCAAGTGTGCATTGGGATAACGACTTTCGGTTTGATAATCTTGGTAGCCTCTGCGGCATCTTTGTTATCCATCGTGTAGGTATCGCCACAGGGAAGAAGCGCTACATCGACTGGTCCAATCCCTTTCATCTCCGGAATGACATCCGTGTCACCTGCAAAGTAGATCGTCTTGCCTTGTGCTTTTACGAGATACCCAACACCGAATCCTTTTGGATGATAGGGATTTCCCGGTGAACGGAACCTCTTCACATTGTATGCATGGACTGCTGCAATAGTTATCCCTTCAATTGTTTCCTCTTCTCCAGGTTGCAGAGATAGGAATTCGTATTCTAGCTTTTCACCACATGTTTCAGGTGCAATTACCTTGGTGTCCTTTTTTCTCACCTCATTAATTGCCTCTGGGAA
>JAEORN010000137.1 GCA_016840825.1 Candidatus Thorarchaeota archaeon
GTGGGTAGGATTACTTCATACTTTGGTCTCAGAGATGCAAAGCCAGAGGTGGTCAGACTCGCAACCATCTACACTTCACTCTCTCTCTTTATGGAGATCGCCTTTGTAATCTCTACAACGTTCTATTTGATTTTCGTTGCTGAAGCTTTGGGAAATAATGACTTCATTGTGGGAATGACATATGTTGGAATTCTTGTCATAATTCAGATGGCTGTTCAGACTCTTTTTGATTATCCGACAGGCGTGATAGGTGATTGGTTGGGGCAGCGATATATTTTGGCAACAGCTTTCCTTACGTACGCAATAGCGTTCTATTTGGTCTCAACTGTCACAACAACCAGTCCATTCATTCTCCTCGTACTCATCTACGCATTGATGGGATTTGCAAGCTCACAACAAAGTGGAGCGATGGGAAGTTGGTTTGATAATAACTGGCGTGTGTCCATGCCAGAAGATGATGAACGAAAAGAGTATGGAGTATTCCAAGGCAAAATTGGAATGCTATTTTGGTTAACTAATACAATCGTTTTGATTCCAGGAGGTATTCTTGCGACAATCTTCGGAAGACCATGGGTGTTCCAGATTCAAGCCATCATGTGCGTGATAATCTCAATCCTGTCATGGAGACTAGTTCGCAACCTCCCAGGCACAGAAGAGCTCGACCAAAAACGACCCTCAATGGATGAGTATTTTTCACTATTAAGAGAAGGAGTTCAATACCTTTTCAGCAGTTCTTATGTGAAGTATTTACTCGTGGGATCAATGCTGGTTAACAGCTGTATTGCAGTGTGGGGAAATCTGATTCTATTCCCTATGTATTATAGCTACATGCTTTCGGATGTAGCAGTTGCCAGCTTTCGAACCATTGTCATGATGCCGCTTGTAGTATACTCTGAAAGATCAGGTGTTTGGGCAAAAAAGTATGAGCCAAAAAAATGGATTCCTCGATTTCGATTTCTTCAATCTGCAGGTGCTGTGTTCTTTTGGATTTTCGCTATACTTATGATTGTGTTTCCTATACCGCCGCCAGATTCGCCAATGATTGACTACATTCTTCCAGGTACGGATATACTGATTCTAAGAGTCCCAGTAGCCTCAGTTCTTCCAGTAGCGACAATGATTCTGGTGTTCTTTGTTTTAGGGATTTTCTTTCAACTCGCAGGAGTCCTAACATCTAGGGTATTTGTCGATGCTATTCCAAACCGGGTCAGAAACGGAGTATATTCTCTGTTTCCTACAGTCGTACTATTGTTGAGTATTCCTCAGATTGCTCTCTTTGGATGGCTCATCTCAGTATCAATCCCATTGACACTTGTTCTGGTTGGGATTATCTCAACTTTGGGTTGCCTGATGATTCGAAAGGGATTACAGTATCCGCATCCTCAAGAACTGGAGTCGGAGTTTCAAAAAGAAGGAGATACAGAATTCGATCTGATTGAGGGAGAAATTGAGGATTTGGAAACCTAGTCATTACTCATGAATCGAGTTGCCTGTCTGTAGCGTGTATCTTTCACATAGTCATACGATACAATCTTCTTTGGAGTGACAATGACAGCCGCCCACTTAGTCAACTTGAAGAGACCTTCACGATAATCATGAGCGCGTTGGCTATTCATTCGACGATTGAATATTTTCAGAGCAATCTCATCCATGTTCTCTGTAGAGACCTCAGCCTCACCGTAAATCAAGACTCCTCGTGTGGGAGGACCCTCAGAATCAACTAGAACTGTCACCCGATTATCTCGCCTGATGTTAGCAGCCTTATGACTTTCATCCGGAGTTCCAAAGATCAATTTTCCACCTTCATAAAAGAACCATACAGGAGCCGCATGGATAGTTCCATCCTTGTTATAAGAACAAACACGAGCTACTGTCACATAATTCAGGAACTCAAGGACTTCATCTGTTGAGAGTGGGGGAGATTGAGTATATGACATGATTCCTCACACGCATCATTTAGATTAGCTTCCTCATTTACAACGCTAAGTATATGCGTTTTGGATTGAGGAAAAAGAGGTTACAACTCTTTATCAAGACTGATAACTCTGCATGTCAACTTGAAACCAGCCCTTTCATACATCTTTATCGCAGTTGTATTAGCTATAGGAGTACCAACTACTGCATA
>JAEORN010000138.1 GCA_016840825.1 Candidatus Thorarchaeota archaeon
CCTCGGTTTTTCAAAGGTGCATCATGTTGGAATCAGCTATGGAGCTGAACTAGGTCTAGTCTTCGCATTGAAATATCCAGATATGCTGAAGAGTCTAGTCGTTTGCAGTGCTGTTTCGTTTGTGGGCCCTCTACTTAATGAAATGTGTCAATTGTGGAGGTCTGCATGCGTGCTTGAAGATCCCGAGATGTTTTATCACGCCACTGTACCTTTAAATTTTGGAGAGTCTTTTATTCGAGAAAACGCAGCCATCTTAGAACAAGCGAAGGCACGTTATGCTCTATTGGATTATCCACCGCTTGTAAGATTGATAGATGCCTTTCTCATGTTAGATATTACCGATCAGTTGCCACAAATCAAGACTCCTACCTGTGTTATAAGCGGCGAGATGGATATACTAAAACCGGTATACCCGTATTCGAAGGTAATTCACGATGGTCTGCCAAATTCGGAAATGGTCATTGTTCGTGACTCAGGACATGCAATTACATTCGAAAGACCTGAAGAGTTCAACAGTGTTGTTCTGGGATTTTTGCGCAAACAATCCAAAAAAGACACTTCTTAGAAAAATCACTTCCAATTCGTATTTTTCTAATTTCCTTAAGAGATATATAGCAGGGCATGTACCTTATTCGGATAGACATAGAACAGTCTATGTTCTAACAATAACAGTCTTCTGATTGAGAACTGTTGTTGGAGGATAGAAGATGAAAAAAACACGAACAATCTCTCTATCTCTATCGTTGTTATTACTAGTATCCATTTTTCTACCTTGTTTCTTTGTTCACCCAGCTGTTGCTCAAGGTACCGAACCAATTAAGATTGGCATATTCGTCCCCGAAACAGCAGGTCTCACAGCATATGGACCATGGACAAAACAAGGCTTCGAGTTGGGTATGATATATGCAACGACGATGATGGGATATGATAATGAAAATATGACCGAGGCAGGTCGACCCTATGAACTTCATTATTATGATACGAAGGGTGATGTGGTCGAAGCTGCAGCGAGGGCTGTGGAAGCAATCGAAACGGATGGGATTGATATTCTCGTAGGAGGAACCTCTAGTGCGGTTGCTGCAGCAATAGCACCTATTGCAGAAGATTATGAAAAATTATATTTCATAACTCCAGCTGCTGCTTCTTCACTGACTGAATCGGGCTTTAATCCATACATTTTCCGCATTGCTAGAAATAACTGGCATGATGCGTATGCAGGTGTTACATATGCTATGGATACACTTGGCTATACCAAATTTGCCTTTCTCGCAGCTGATTATTCCTTCGGATATGATGGCGTGTCTTCAATGACATCTGTCATTGAGGAGAAAGGAGGAGTCGTAATCAGTTCCGTATATGCAAATCTGTTTGATACCGATTTCTCTCAAGAGATCGATGCTCTGAAAGCTGCTGATATAGTAAACGATATTGAGTATCTGTTCATCATTTGGGCTCTTGACTTCTCACACCTATACAATGGTATGACAACATACAATCTCGCTGCCAACATGACAATTGCAGGTGCATGTATTGATATACTTTCAATGAACACCATTGAAGCGAGTTTGACACCTCCAGCGACATACATCGGTTCCACTGGGCTCTGTCTATATGGCTATCAATTGCCTGATAATCCCGTCAATGACTGGATGGTAGCTCAACATATCGCCAGAAACATTAAGCCAAATGGTCAGTATGGACTACAATATAGAGTTCCGGAGCTATTCACTGCAAGTGCATTTGCCACAGCACAGTTCTTGGTAGATGCAACGAATGAAGTCGCTAATCTTGATACTGACGCGATGATCACCTATCTGGAGAGTGGTGTAACCCTTAATTGTCCGAAGGGAGAAACATACCTGAGACCAGATGATCATCAAGGCCTTGCAGAGATGTATATCGCAGAAGCTGTGAATGATACTACTTCCGGATCTGAAACAGAGAATCTCGTAATTGCGGAATTAGTCCAGACCCTCAATCGAACCTCAGTTGCACCCCCAATTGCGTCTGTCTGGAATGGTGAACCATATACTCCTGGTGCTTTCGCACCCACAACACCACCCCCACTAGAAATCGATTGGGTGACACTAGGTATTATTGGCGGACTTTCACTCGTGATAGTTGTTCTTGTCGTAATTTTAGTACGGAAGAAGTAATAATGTAATTTGAAGGTTCAAGCTAGCAACTTGAACCTTTACCCCCTTTTTTCTGTCATTCAATTACAAATAGAGAGAGCTCCCTTCTAGCCATATGTTCCCATTGGATTCGTTCCACTGCCTACAACTATACTAACAACTACGACAACACGACCAGCAGGACCAGCTCCAGACTTTGATTTCTTAGCAGTCGGTGTCATCAGGGTAGCTGGATGGGTAGTAGATGTCATCATATCAGCAGTATTCTTCAGTAAGAAGTAATAGTTTAAAATAGGGACACAACCTTACTTCTTTTTTCTTTTTTTAATTTCAGAGAATAGCTTAATGACAAGTATAATATCTTTAAACACCCCAACTAGAACCAATAGCGAGAATCTTTTCGTAGAGTAAGAAGCTAGCTCTGCGATAAGAGGTGGAGTGGAATTGAAGATACGGGTCCTAGTAATTGACGACGACGAAGACCTGTTGTTCCTTGCGGGCAAGTTTCTGACTCGAGAAGATAAACGAATTGAGCTAGTATCTGCAACCACAGATCAGGAAGCTCTTCGGCTTATTGAGGAAGAATCATTCGATGCAATTGTGTGTGACCATTTCCTTGGAAATGACAGTATGACCGGATTGGAGTTACTGGAGTGGGTCAGAGAGTCAAATCCTCATATTCCTTTTATCATATTCACGGGGCGTAGTCAGGAAGCAGTAGCTATCAGGGCATTGAATTTAGGTGCAGACTATTATCTCAAGAAAGGAACAGAAGAGTTCAGAGAATTATTCTCACAGCTCGCTAGTAGGATAATATCCGAAGTGGAATCAAGACGACAAGAAGAAGCTCTTGCAACTGCGCTTAGCGAACTTGAAAAGCGAGTTGAAGAGAGAACAGCGGAACTCACTGAAACCAATGAGCATCTTGCTCAAGAGATCGCAGAGAGAAAAAAAATCGAGGATTCTTTACTTCTACAAAGAGATTTGGGAAACACATTATGTAAGACAGAAAATCTGATTGATGCTCTGGATAGAATTCTAAAAGCGGCTGTGCATTTGGAAGGTGTTGATACCGGAGGTATCTTCCTTATTGATGATAAAACGGGGCAATTTGACCTGTCAACAAGCCAAGGAATCTCTTCTCAATTTCTAAAGAGTATTCTAGGGCAAGAAAAGAGTCCAGATGTCATCGAACCGCTCTATGTGTCAAAATCTGAAATTGGTGAGAATCTCAGGAAACTCAGTGACTATGAAGACCTAACTGCTATAGCAATCGTTCCTGTATTGTTTGAAGGAAAAACTGTAGCGATTCTAACTTTAGGATCACACTCACACGATGAGATACCTATGACTGATCGACATACTTTGGAAGCAATATCAATCCAGATTGGAGCATATATGGCTAGAGTGAAAGCACAGCAGGCAATCACCCAGTCACAATCTGAAATGATGCGTATGTTCGATTCATATAGGGACCTATTCTTCATTATTGATAAGGCAGGACTAATTCTGCATGCAAACCATACTGCTAACACAAGATTAGGTACTGATGATAAGCCAATGAAAAATAGGTACATTCTAGATTTTTACGAAAAAGAAAATCAGAAGACAGTCACTGAAGCATTAAGTAACGCTAAACAGGGAGAGATAATCAAATTGGATTATCCCCTAGTTGTAGCAGATGGCGGTAGATTGCAAACTAGTACAAGGATTGTGAAAGGAACATACTCGGGAAAAGAAGTGCTCTTTGTGGTCAGTCGTGAAGGTGAATTGTGATTTTTCAAGTGGGTCTGAAATTACCCAAAATTCATATATGATTAGCGAAATTATCAAAATGGGAGCAAGGCTTAGGTTCACTGGGTAGCTAAAGGAATAAACAGGTGCAATTCAATGGGAGACAAAAATGGTTTTCTCAAAGGTCCAATAACTCGACTGTTTGAGAAAGTGGCAAAATGGATAGGTCTATCCACCAACGCGGGACCAGTTCTAGCAGCACTCTTCATGGAAAGTTATGAAACTGGTAATCGCATGTGCTCTGATGACATATGTAGAGCCACAGGATATTCACGTGCAAATGCAGGATTGATAATCTCACAACTTGAAGCTCTAAGGATAATTGAAGGAAGGAGAGATTACGATCAGACTGGTCGTGGAAGAAAACGAGTTCTATACGCGATTGATGGTAGTTTTGGGGATATCTTCAATCTTGGCGTCATGAGCCTCTTAGACCGGCTTGGAGCAATAATGAAGGACATACACTCCATCGAAGATTTGAGAAGTGGTCGAGAAGATAGTTTGGCACCTATGCTCAAAGACATCAAGAAAGTAGTGAAAGCTAGAATGGATGCACTTGAAATTGCCTCATCTGCAGAAATTACTCACTAGTTGTGTTGAATATCATTCTTGGTCAAGCTTCATCAGTTTAATCAAGGAGTTCCCATGAGAAATTATAGGTTCATTTTGTCAGGCCCAAAGAAAGTTTTTTGTAAGCCCTTTACTATGACAAATAATTTTGCTACGAAAGGGGGATAACAAACCCAAAAGACATGAATAGGTAAAATAATGGCTTTTCTTCCACGAGATAGCTCAACAGAGTTGTTTCACTCAAAGAGAGGAATTGTCCAATTGCCTGATGAACAAACTGATTCATTTCTTAAAGACCATGCTGAATTTAACATGGAATCACTTAGCTATAGGGCATTGTTGGATACAATGAATGATGCTTTTGGAGTAATTGATCGTGATGGTATCCTCACCTACGCGAATCAAAGATTCAGCGATCTCATTGAATATCCATTAGAGGAGATGAAAGGAAAACCAATCACTACATTTCTGGATGATGAAAATGTGTTCCTATTACAGAACAATGTTCGAAAAAGAGTCCAGGGACTTTCATCCCTGTATGAACTTGAATGGACAACACGAACTGGAAAAAAGGTGCAGACAATTGTTTCAGGTACACCTCTGATTGGCAAAGATGGAACCCACCAGGGATCATTTGCAGTTATCACTGATATCTCATGGCGGATTCAAGCTGAAAGGAAGTATAAATTGCTGGCAGAGCAGTCCATCCAGGGTCTAACAATAATTCAGAATGACCGTTATGTGTATGTAAATCCAGCGTTTGCGTTTCTAGTAGGTTATACCGTTGATGAGATACTTGAAATGTCACCTGAAGATGTTTGGAATCTTATCCATCCAGATGATAAGAAATACCTGCTTCAGCTTGCTAGTGACAGGAAAGCAGGAATCAAGATACCAATGCCATATGAATATAGATACGTACGAAGAGACCACACTACCCGATGGGTTCAGGCTTTCTCGGGTGAAACTGAGTACGAAGGAGAGCCAGCACTTCAAGTTATGGTAGTTGATGTGACTGAGGCAAAAGTGGCTGAAACAAAATTGCGTTCTTCTCAGGAGATGCTTTTGACAGTCATGAACACAATTCCGCAGTATGTATTCTGGAAAGATCTTGATTCAGTATATCTTGGCTGCAATGAAAACTTTGCAATAGTTTCTGGTATAGATGCACCTTACAATATCATGGGAAAGACAGACTCCGACCTAGCATGGCGTGATGTGGAAGCTGAATTGTTCCGTGCACTTGACCAAGAGGTAATCAGGACAAACCAACCTCAGATGAACGTCATTGCTCCACAACGTCAAGCTGATAACCGAGAGGCTTGGATTGAGATCAATATTGTCCCATTGCATGATGAGGATAGTAACGTGATTGGTGTTCTAGGAACATACCATGACATCACAGAGAAACGTGTTGCTGAGGATAATCTCATCAAATCAGAAACCAAGTATCGGAACCTTGCCGAGCAATCTGTTCAAGGAATAACCATTCTCACAACTGAGAGCCTTCTCTACTATAATCCAGCTTTCAGGGATTTAGTAGGATACACGGATGATGAGCTATCTGAAATGAGTGCTGGAAACATTTGGGAACTTGTTCATCCTGACGATAGAACCGAGCTTCGCAAGAGAATGGAAGACAAGATTGCAGGAAGAGCTATACCTCCAAGATACGAGTATAGATTCATCCGAAAGAGTGGAGAGATTCGCTGGGTGGAGAGCTATACGAGTCGTGTTGAATACGGAGGAACATCTGCAGTTCAAACGGTGATAGTAGATATCACCGATAGACGCGATAGCGAACGTGAGCTAAGGGTTGCGAAAGACCGGGCACTTCTCTATCTTGATCTTATGGGACATGATTTGACTCAGCAACTCCAAGTCATCCTCAACAGTGCAGCACTCATGAGATCAGCTGTTGATGAATCAAACAAGGAATCATTCATGAAAGTAATTGGTGATGCAGTGAGACGGTGCGCGAGAATAATCGAAGAGGCTAAGGCAACAGAACAATTACTTTCAATTCCAATTAGAGAGAGGAAACTAGATGAAGCTATTGAATTAACCATCAAGGCACTTTCTAAAAGCTCTGAGTCAATATCCTTTGGGACATCTATTTCCTCCCATGATGCAATTATAGAGGCTGATGATTTCCTTGAGTTACTTCTATCAAATATACTCATGAATGCCATTGAGCACAATCCCAATGAAGAAAAGAAGGTCTGGGTAGAACTCAAAGAAAGCGAAATGGAGTATATTGTATCTATCGCTGATAATGGCAAAGGAATACCTGATGCAGTCAAAGCCAGTCTCTTCGATACATCAAGAAGGTTTGGAGGTCTTGGTCTTCATACTGCGCATTACATCGTTGAGAAATACAATGGTCATATTGAGGTGCATGACCGAGTCGCAGGTGACAGCACTCAAGGTGCAGAGTTCAGGATATGGATTCCTAAACCTCGAAACGCTATTGAAAAATGAGTCCTATTCTACTACTTGAATATCAGAATCACTCTTTGCTCCAATACCTATCTCAACTGCACGCTTGATTTGCGGAATATCCCACACATCCATATCCAGCTTATTATTTGCATTGCAGCATTGAATAATTTTGACTCCTTCGACGTCTACTGACACCATATCACCACTCGCTAAGATAACTCCGGGTGTAGAACAGGTGCCAGAAGATGGACCACCAGTCACAAAGCAAGTGCGTGCATCCATGACAATCAGATCCGGGGTGAAATACGATGCAAGATCTGCAATCTTAGGTTGTAGATTTCTAGCATGCATCCTGATACGTTGACTGTGTTTTATCCAACCCACGAAGAGCTTCATACTCCCTGTATACCCACCCAAGAAGTGAGTCTTCAGACATGGTGCTAGCACCAATTTTTGAATATCTAACAATGGTTTGCCAATTGAGCCACCTTTAAGATACCTCCCTCTTGGAAACTCGACTTTTGTCCATTCGTGTTCGTCAAGGAAAATGAGATCTGCATTCAGTTCATCCGCTACAACATCGAGCCCGATTTTTTGTGCTACACCCCGCGTGGAAACGCGCATTGTCGAACTTTCAATGATCTCAATCTTTGATGCACCTGCGTCCAGGATTAGTTCACCAAGTGCCTTGATGAATGAAGGATCACTGGATGCGGGGTAAGGATCAGCTGTATTGAGATTGGGTTTGATTGTCACTTTATCACCAGATTCAATGACTTTTTCCAACCCTCCAATTAAGCTAATTGCTTTGTGAATAGAAAATTTCAGATCCTTCTCTGCAACTACCTTACTGACCAAGAAACGACCATTATTCATGAATGGAGTAGACATTGTAATGAAGCAATGGTATCTAATTTGAAATAGGTTCCTATGTGTTCAAAGGTAACTATTCATTTCTTTAATCGTTTCGGAATCAAGAATCCAACTCGTTCTCTATACTCAAGGTAAGGCTTTCCATACCTTATGATGAGATCCTTTTCCTCTGCAGCGCACATTAGGTAGAAAATGGGAATCCATACAAAGGAATATAGAGCTAAAAAGGGTGAATTAAGGAAGAGCGCGATTGGGAACCACATTACTGCCTCACCGATTGCCTGAGGATGCCGAACAGTTTCATATATTCCGCCATAGAGGGTATGTTCCTTCTTTGGTTCTAGGGTCTCACGCCCCGCGTCTTTCATTCCAATTACCATAAGGTAGATACTGGGAATCAATATTATGATGCCAATTAGAATTGAAACCATCCAATCCCATGGAAAGACCAGAGGGAGTCCAAGTGGAAGCGGGTAGAAAAAGTAAATCACGTAATTGACAACCGTAATTCCTTCAAAACCACCAGCAATTAGACGATAGGTCTTGCATTTCGGATATGCTATCTCACCCATCTTCTTTTCAAATTGCGCGGGACTCACACTCTTGACATAGAAGTACAGGAAGAGAATCGTTGAAACAATAAGCACTATGATGTTTATCCATTCTATCACTACAACCATCACGCGAGAAATAATAGATACATGATAGCTCAACTATGACCCAATAAATGCTTTGACAGATACAGGTACATTTAGTCAACTTAATATTCTCTGTACTATAGTTAATAACATGTTTCTTGAACTTGAGAAGAAGATGATTGAGATAGTAGAGGAGGTTGTGCCAAGTGTGGTAAGTGTTACCACCTCAAGGTTAGCACGAACTCAATTATCTCAGGTTGTACCTGTCAAAGGACAAGGCTCTGGAGTTGTTCTGACTGATAAGGGATTTATTGTTACAAATGCACATGTTATCGAGGGAGCCAGAGATGTGGATGTAACACTACATGATGGGAGAGCTTTCAAAGCTGTGGTGGTCGGCGAATCGAAAGTCAGAGACCTCGCTATTTTAAAAATTGATGCCGAAGGATTGAATCCTATTGAAATGGGTGACTCCGAAGCCCTCAAAGTCGGGCAACTTGCTATTGCAATAGGTAATCCATTGGGTCTTGGATCGACTGTCACCTTTGGAATGGTCAGTGCAATTGATAGAACAATCCAAAGTGAGAAGTCATTTCTAGAAGGATTGATTCAAACGTCCGCCCAGATTAATCCTGGAAATAGTGGAGGCGCTCTCGTTGATTCGTCAGGCAGACTTATTGGTGTTCCAACAGCGATGATTCCTTGGAGTCAGGGTATTGGTTTTGCAATTGCAGTAGATTCATTGAAAGCAATCTTTGAAGAACTAGTACAGACTGGCACAGTTAGAACACCTTGGATGGGAATCATGGGCGTAACTCTCAACCAAGGAATTGCAACTCACTACAAATTGCAAGTGGACAAGGGAGCATTACTTGTAGAAGTTTCCAGAGGACCAGCAAAGGATATGGGACTCCAACCTGGTGATGTGATTATTGCTATTGATAATGAGTCTATCTCTGGTATGGAAGATTTGAGAAGAAAAGTAATGCGTCAGAGTGTTGGAACTAAACTCATGGTTAGATTCCAGCGCGGTAATGATGTGTTTGAGAGTTATCTTGAGTTAGCAGATGCTCCACAATGATCTAGATGCCGATAATAACAAGGATGACACCAACTATTGTTGCAAGGATGCCAACTCCTGCTATAGAAGTCACTCTTTCTCTCAATAAGAAGATAGACACAGGAACAGCGAAAAGTGGTGCAGTGGATGCTATAACGGACACTATGGCGGCGCCAACCATAGCCACAGCTGATACATAGAACAGAGATCCAATAGCCATACCGAAGAAACCTGCAATAACAACACGAATTGTAGCCTTTTGAGCTGGTATTTTCATTCCGCCTAATCTAGCAACAGCAACCACAGGTACAAAGGCGATAGAACCAGCAATCATCCTCACAAGGTTCCCAGCTATAGGATCAACACCCTCTATACCAACCTGCAGCACTGTTGTGCCTATTGCATATAGGAGCGCAGTCAAAACTGCACCTAGAATACCTAGAACATCCAGAGCCTTGGGGGCATCACTATTCTTTTGATCCCTGTTCTGTTCATTTGAAATCAAGATAATGCCAATTACTGCAATGATTGCTCCTGCAAGTCGTGAAAGGATGAATGGTTCGTTTAAGAAACCCACAGTCAGAAAGAAGGTGATAATGGGAAAGGACATGGCAATTGGAAAAGCGTAGGAAACACCGATTCTCTGCTGACTCCACAGGTATATAGTGTCCCCTATGACAGCCCCTAGAAGAACAGATGTTGAAAGTAGGAAGACTGCAGTGATTGGGAGAAAAGCCGCATCTAGTCCAGGAATGAGGAGAGTCATGATTGTCATGAAAGGTAAAGCGATCCACATCTTGATTGAACTGACTGCAACGGGGTGAATCTCATCAGCTTGTGAACGATATACAACAACAGAAAGGCCGTAGAGAGCTGAACCCAGTATTCCTATTGCTGAACCAAGAATTAAATCGGGGGTTACCTGCATAGTAACGAGCCACCTGAATTCTTACCTAATAGACTATCGGAAGGGACCCATATTATTACCAGATGGAGAACAATTCATAACCACATCTTAATTTCTACAATCCGAATAAAGAATGCCAAAAAAAGCAAACATAACCATTCGGGCTCCCAGAATAGAAGAGATGGAGAGATTCTATGCTGTATATTGCACAGGGCTACCTGGTGTTGATGAGATGTCACACTCACAATTCTCCAGATGGTGGAAACAATCTATTGAGAATGGAGACTTGGAACATCTTTGGAGGGTAGCAATCCACAAGAATTCTATCGTAGGTGTCGTGATCAATCTAGTTAATCGAGGTCTCAATTGTGGTTTTATTTGGGAGCTGGTTGTCCTCCCCGAGTATCGCGGACAAGGTATCGGAAGGATGCTCATTAATGAATCAGAAACACTACTCCAGCAAAACTCCCCTGAAATCGATACGTTTGGAATAGGCGCTAAGACTGAGAACGCATTCGCTATTCAGATCTATGAGAATTATGGATATGGCATACGTTTCTTGGAGTTGCATCTCAGAGGACCGAGATGGCAAACAGAAACAGATTTTGTGCTCAAACCTGTAAACAATAGTAGATTGGAGGAACTCATTTCATTATCCCCTGATTCCTATTGGGGCACACGTGATATTGAGTCGTGGAAGAAATTTGTCAAGCCTGCGCATCGAGCAGTGTATACACAGGATGGAGTCTTGGTTGGTCTGTGCCTTGTAACAATAGATGAGGACAAGACGCAACTTTCAGAGATACAATTCCATGTTAAGGAAGGATATGGTCCCGCGGTTCTAGATGCTGCTATGTCCATTGTTGAAACAGAGCTAGTTGATTTTTGGATTCAAGATAATCACCAAGACATACTTGACCACCTCTATTCTAAAGGTTACAAAAGGATTGAATCAGAGTTTCTCTTGAAAAAAGATATTCGAAATAATAAATCACAATAAAGCACACGGTCAAGATATGAGGTATCCTCCAGACTTTCATCGCGTCAGAGTTCCTTCAGCCTAATAAGGCATCAACTTAATGAGAATTTGATTTCTTCGCGGGTGTGGCAAAATTCATATACAAAAAGCTCACCGCCCGATATAGGTGTTTATGATGCGCACAATACTTAGACGGGAATGAACCCCGTGCGATTCTTTCTCACTCGGGTTCTGCAAACCTGAGTGATGCTATTGGGCTATACAAACACCGACAGACTCACCCGGTTTCGGGGAGGTACTAAACGTTGACAAGTAACGCTGTAGAAATAGAGAACCTATCAAAGACCTTCGTCAGTGTAAAGAGGAAGGCTATCATCATCCCTACCGAGAGGAAGAATGTAGAGGCTCTCAAGTCGGTTTCACTGGATATTCCGAAGGGTCAGATCTATGGCTTACTTGGACCCAACGGTGCTGGGAAAACGACTCTGATCAAATGCCTCGCAACATTGGTTCTGCCGACCTCTGGAACAGCCAGAGTGAACGGGTATGATATACTAAAGGAATCCACATACGCCAGAGCATCGATGGGTGTATGTCAAGGAAATGAGAGAAGCATATACTGGAAACTGAGTGCAAGAGAGAACATCATCTTCTTTGCTAAACTCTATCGAATGCCCCACAATGAAGCCAAGGAACGAGCAGATGA
>JAEORN010000139.1 GCA_016840825.1 Candidatus Thorarchaeota archaeon
ATTGGCAACTGGGCCTTCCATCGTCGGATACATTGCTGGTCTCCTCGGAAAGGGGAAACCCCAATTAGAAGACCAAGTTGCTCGAGAAACTTTCGAAACACTTGATGAAACAAATTTGGAAATAATCGATCAAGTGAAGAGCACAGTAAGCAGATTTTGGTGACTTTTTCAAGCGTTATGAACAAGATTTTAAGTGCTCTTTTTGAGGCTACTTTGAATTACAACCTATGGAAGTGTATAGTTGGCTAAGAAAAGAAAGTCCGGCGGACGGTCAAAGGGATCGTCTGGCAAATCAAAGACTGTACAATGTTCAAAGTGTGGTAGAATTGTCCCATCGGACAAAGCAAAACGAAGAACCAAGAGGGTAGCACAAGTTGATCCTCAGCTTGCAAGAGAGCTAAGACAACAAGGTAGCTTTGTACCTTCAAAGATAGTAACTCAGACATACTGTGTTAGCTGTGCAGTACATACTGGCAAGGTGCATATCAGACAAGCAACTGAGCGAAAGTCACATCTTGGAAATCGCTAATTGAAATTAAACAATGAACGATTCACAAGGAGCTTTATGCATTTCTGGTCGCTGAAGGCCCCATCTAGATGGTATTCCAAATGACAGATTCCATAGGTCTAAGATTCATCCTAGTTTTTCAAGATATACCAGTTGATGGAGGATTTCTTCTAAAGGATCTTCCGGGATCAGGAAAACGCATCGATATCCTATGTAGATCACTTGCTTCATGCTATGATTGGGCTCCATCCAAGAACACTTCAGGACACATAGAGGTAGTAGCTGCTCTTTCCAATGATTTGCTACTGCGTTTTCATTCACCAGATGATTGTACAGGGAAAGGTGAAGCATGGTGGGCGAATGCGATTAAATCCAAGTTGATAGGAGAAGAATCACCCAGCTTCATCTCAATAGTAAGATTGGGATTAGAGGAATATCTGACCAATCTAAAAGAAGAAGGTAATCCCATAATCGTGCTCGATGAAGGTGGAAAGCCACTTGATTCATTTCGCCGAGAGCGCGCATCACAATACAGTTTTATGCTTGGAAATCATGAAGGCTTTGATGATAAAACCAGGAAGGTGATTCACAAACTCCAATTACCTTCCGTTTCGCTTGGAGCTACTAGCTACCTTGGAAGTCATTGTATTGCGATGGTCATATCCAGATTTGAGATGATAGAAAGATGAGCGAAGAGAAAACAGGAGAAATGCGTCCAAGAGCAATGAATCGATTGGTTAACAAGCTCACAAAGGAAATGCTTTGGATATACATTCTGAGACTTCTACAAGAACGGCCTCATTATGGATATGAGATTAAACAACTAGTAACGCAGCGATTTGGATTCTCCCCTGCCACAGTCAGTGGTTATGCAATAATCTATAGACTCATGAAAGATGGCTTGATAGATGAACAGAGAAAGAGTGACTCGCCTAGGAAATACTATGAGATTACCGATAAGGGAAGGATAGCAATGAAAGAAGCAAAGGACTTCCTTTCGATAACAATGAACTTAGTATTTGACATAACAGAGTGACTATTTTATCACGATTCGATCCAAAATACTCTGCTGTTTTCGGAGAAGTTCGTGTGAAGAAATTTTGAACTCAGCACAACTGGTTTCAAGAACAAAACTTGCTGCACTCGAAGCTAGAGCGGATGTATCAAGCATGTTTCTCTGTTGAACCATCCCAACAACGAATGCGCCTAGGAATGCATCAGAAGCACCGAGAACATTTCTTCGTACCTCGCGATCTAAAGGAACAATATAGAATTCGTTACCATCATAGATGACAGCACCCATAGACGAAAGCATTGTAATGCCAATATCTGCGCCATCTTCAACTATATGCTCAGCTGCAAGAAGAGGATCTGATTCTCCAGTAATGATTCGCCAGAGAGAACGTTCCATTTTAACGACATTCGCATAACTAAGCGCATGATGTATCATGTCTTGTCGGGGATTGACAGACACGAAGCCATCATCTTGCGCAATATACCCCATTCCTTGTGCATCCAAGATTATTGTTGCGTCTGAAGAATCGGAGAGCCATTCTATAATTTCGGAATCGATCTCACGATAGCTTGGGGCTACAACGATATTTTCAGCGTTTAGAAATTCTTCAGGTATATCTCGAATTCTTAGAGGTCTAGCTTGACTGAGAAGCTTCATGGTTGGCGCTCCACCGTCATCACAGCTTATGTGAAAGCCTCCTGTACTTTCAGTTTCGACGACATAATATTCAGGAATACCAAGATGATCCACGTCTTCAACGAATTTATCCTTGAAATCGTGACCTATTGCTCCAACTGCGACTATTTCTTGAATTTCGAGTCGTGTAATAACTTGAGATATGTTCATTGCAGGACCGGTTAGGATACGACCATCTGTGTGAAACTCCGGAGTTGAAATAGAGTTATACAACGGATTTCCAATAACCACAATCTCATACATACACTTCTTCGTCCTATCCCTCTCGAGGAATCATTTTGTTTGCATATAGTAATCTTTGGGCCACAGTAATGTGGGACAGAATTCCTGCAATCACGATGCAAATCGTTAGGATGTTTGTGATATTAATGAATACAAAGAAATCCAAGATGCTAGATGGTAATAGACTAAGGAAATCTATCCATATATTTGAAGAGGGAATTGCCAAAAGCAGTATTCCTGCAATGGTTAGGATTAGTTTCTCTTGTCTTTCCGCAATTCCTACGGCACAGTTTTCCATGCCACCTACTGATTCTGCTTTCGCTCGACTGAAGCTTGCCATTATCATTCCAAACAAGGTGAAGAAACCCCAAAACCACGGAACAAAAGTATCTCCAACTGCATATGGCCACCAAGGTATTGATACTATACCAATTGGACCCCACATCAGTCCAAGCATGAAGAAATACTCAGCATATCGATCCAATGTATGATCAAAAGTTGCTCCGAATTTTGACGAAAGATTTGCTGCTCGTGCAACTGCGCCATCAAACATATCCATTACTACTGTCAAAATCATAATAACTAGACCAATCAATAAATCGCCAATTACAAAGAAATAGCAACTAATCATTGCAACCAGTAGTGTGAGGCCTGTGATCATATTTGGAGTTATACCAGTTCTAGCAAGCACTCGACCTACTGGCATCATTACTTTTTGATATCTTTCCCGTAATTTGCCAAGCATGTTTCTCACGTGTCCCAATTAATGCGCGAGCCCTTAGGACGGCTAATAAAGGTGTTGAGGTGGTCCTTTTTTGTTTCTACTAAAGGACTCCCTCCAATCTATCAGCTACCCAATCTCTGCCGAGGAGATTAATGAAAGGTCCCAATCTCGGACCGAATTTCTGGGAGATTAGAATGCGATATAGAATAAGAAACGCTCTCTTCTCCTTGATACCAACATCCCTCGCTTTTTCAAAAGCAGCTGCTTGAATATCATCATCTTCCATATCACCAGACCGAAGTACTTCCATGAAGGCAGTGATGAATTTCTTATCAGAGTCAGTGAATGTGGATCTAATATCAGAAGGCACTCTGTCAGGTATTCTAACCTTATCTCGCTCAGAACCAAACATCTCAACCCAGCCTCGAGCCTGAATGAGACGCTGCTCCATCAATTTGAGAGTTTGCGGCGAAACTTCCTTCATGCCATGTAATTTCATGAGAACATTTCTTGATCGCTCAAGCATAGATTCCTTTCCAATAGTGCTCTCTAGTTGAGTAGTCAGAACTGCAAATTTGAAAGGTAATCTCGGAAGGTACCCTTCTTCAAGACTCCGGGTCGTGACTAATGGATACAGAACTTTAGCAAGTTCCTTTTGTGTGTCGTCTATATCTTCCAGGTCAAAATAAATACGCTCAAACCGATCGTATTCATCCACCATATCCGGAATCCGATCAGGTTGGATGTTAATTGCCCTAGCTAAATCGGTCTTTAGCATGAGGAATCGATAGAGTTCAGGAGGGGCTATTTCCAACCAAGTTTTGGGAATGAATACAATGCCTTCAGAAGTACTCATATCTCTTCCACCGATTCGGACCCATTCATACGGAACCTTTACTGGGCCAGACCATCCAAAGACACTTCTTGAAATCTCAAGTCCTGTATCATAAGACCCTCCCTTCACTGCATGGTCTTTTCCAGCAGGTTCACATGAAACTCTGTAGATATACCATTTCGCAGGCCAATCAATTCTCCAAGATAGCTTCATTCGGACTTCAGTTAATGGCCGAGTGTCTGCATGACCACAGGCAGGGCATTCAAAGGATATCTCATCTGTTTCGGGATTATAGTTCGTAACCCGATTTGGCACAATTTCTCCTTTGACACCAGCCTGAAGTTTACCACAGTTGGGACATACAACAGAAACGGGAGACCAAGAATCCATCGATTTGAGATATGCTTCCCGTTGCTCATCATTGAAATCTCTGGCAACATACTCGATCATAATATCTTTGATGATATCCGTCTTCTTTAAACAGATACGAATCGCATCACGCATCTCATCTGTTTCGTAGAGTTTGCTATTGTAGACTATCTCAGGATCAATGCCAAAGTCTGGGAAAGTATCTGCCAATTCATTTGCCCAATGTGCGCCATAATTGTCACAGCAATCAAAAGGATCAGGTACATCCGAATAGGGAATCCCAGCCCATTCTTCAAGATTGAGAGTGACTGAGGCGGGGAAGGATCGAACTGGATCAAAATCATCAATGATTAGCATCGTACGTGCCTTCTTACCTCGCTTTTGAAGCTCCCGTTTAATTACATCGCAGACGATAAGTTCACGTAAGATGCCGATATGGATGCTAGCACTTGGGCTCTTTCCTGCATTCACTAGGTATTCATCTTCATCTCTTCGCAATACTTCTTCAACTACGTCCTCTATCCAGTGAATAGAGAAATCGTCATTTGGAGCTTCCTCTGTCATGGGTCTTTCCTCATCGCTTGAGCCATTCAGTAGTCTAAAGAATTTTTCCAACTAAACCGCAAATTCAGAAACCCGAAGATCTGTTCGACTCTGGAATAGAAGATATACAGGTATAGCTGCCAATATTATTACAAGGAGTAAAACTCCTAGTATCAATATGGCAGTGAGAGGAAGATAGACTAGAGATGGGACTGCTGCTTCTGGAACCAGAAAATAGATGCTGAAGACCATAGCAACCAAGACAGCTGGAATCCCTGCTTTCAATCCAATATCAATCCCCTCAGCCATCATTGCTTTTGCAATGAATGAGGGTTTCGCACCGATTGATCTCATTATCACGAAATCTCGAAATCGTCCAAAGATTGAGATGAGCAAATAATACATCAGGCTTAGAAATGCACTAACCAAGGCCATTAACGGTATTGGTTGTAAGAGACCCCAGATAGAATTGATAATCGCGAGGTTGGATATCAATACTTCTTGTTGTCTGAAAATGGAGAATCCATAGGCATTTGCTAGTTCTTCCAAGTTAGAGATAGTAGTGTCTGAATACCGCGATAATTGGACCAAGAGGATATTACCTCCTGAAACGCCCCAAATTTCCATCATCTCACTTAGTGGCAACATTGCCATCATCCCACCATTCGCAACGTCAAAGGCAATGGCTTTGACGTCAAAGGACACACCTTTTACTCCAAGTGACTGTACAAGAGGGTCGTCAAACATGGTGGTTGCTACTTGTCCTCCAAGCCAAGCGTCCCTGTTTTCAGAGATTAATTCGCCTTCATAATACCAATCAGATAATGTATTATCCCAATCAAGACCAACAATCATGAGAGTTCCTGCTCTCTGGCCTCCGATTCGTTCATACTGTTCAGTGGTCGGATTCCAAATAACTGCTGAACCTTCAGAAAAGGTTGTATAATCAACTAACCGTGAGTCTACTTGAAACACTCCAGATAATCCTTGCACTTCGGATATCAATTCACTAGGTATGATATCTTCCGCGGCAAGGTAGCTAAAGGAATCGTTCAATGGTGTTCCATCCAACGAGTACGCTGCATAATATTGTTCAAGTAAATCAGGATTCCCAATTGCTACTACGTCCTCACCCATGGATCTAATCACATATGCATCCATGGTAGTTTCAACAATTCCCCCCCCAATCCATAGAATAGATGCGAGAGAGAAGCTCAGGAAAAGAGATAGAATTGTTCGCTTAGTACCCTTTAGTCTGCGACCAGTCCCTTTTGTGGCAATCCTAAAGGAAAGTCCAAATGTGTCTAGATATCCAATACGACGGACTTTCGTGCCAATTTCAGGATTAAGTGCGGCCATTGGAGATTGATGCACAGCATCGAAGATAGGTTTCTGAGCAGAGAAATATCCTGCAAAAAGAAGGATAGCAGCAAGAAATCCTATCTGAAGCCATGGAAATATGAATGTGAACTCCACACCTGCAAGAGCATACGAAGCCCAAACAAGGCTGAGGAAATATAGAATCGTTCCAGCTGCAATCCCCAGAACAACTCCACCTAATAGAAGAATAACAGCTTGTGCCATGAAATGGTCAAAGATCGTATCCATTAGAGTACCGATAGATTTCATCAAACCAATATCTTTGCGTCTACTTTCAAGTTCCAAAGAAAGATCACTTGAAATGATAGCTACTCCTAAGAATAGAACCAACAGAAGAGTTCCCCAGATGAAAGTGTCATAAAACACCGCCATAACAGATCCCATACTAGTGGATGTGATTGTGTTAGTTACATCCAACATCACATTCGCGAAAAGGAATAGGAAGGTAGTTGTCGCTATGGCTGTTACTAAGGAAACAAGTACTAGGGTTGTCCGAAATGGACGACGTTTTAGATCCTGTGAAGCATAATCCTGCTCAGACATTCTCAGATAACACTCCCTTTTCCATATGCAAACGACGGACTCCAGTTATCGCCATGATGCTATCATCGTGAGTCATCACAACGATAGTTTTGCCCTCCTTATGCAAATCGACCAACATCTCACGAATCATTTTTCCGGATTCTAGATCGAGATTTGCCGTTGGTTCATCTGCTAAGATTATTGGGGGGTCATTAGCAGTAGCCCTAGCGATTGCAACTCGTTGTTGCTCTCCAGAACTCAATTGCCATGGTAAGTGATCTAAACGCTCACCAAGGTTCACTCTCTTGAGAAGTCTTGTTGCTTCCTCTTGCAGTTCCGGGATTGATTTGTCTGTGAGCTGCATGGGAAACATTACATTTTCCAAGGCTGTAAGCGTAGAAACCAAATTGTAGCTTTGAAAGATAAAGCCAGTATTATTCAATCGAAAAGTCGCTCGGAAAGATTCGTCATAATCACCTAAAGGTACATCCATAACTAGGACACGACCATTGGTAGCGTAATCAATTCCACCAATAAGATTCAGAAGTGTCGTCTTTCCAGAACCAGAAGGACCTGTAATTACAATGAACTCACCAGGCTTAACCTCAAGATTGACATTTCGAAGCGCAATTACAGTTCGTTTGCCCACATCATATTCTCTTGTTACATCAACGAGTCTGATTGCATAATTTACTTCTTCAGAGAGGTCTAGATCAGCTTCATCATCAAACTCATATATGCCCTCATTCGGGTCGTTTTTCGTATAATCATCCATCATTTTCACACTCGAATATAGTAGTAAATGCTCTGGCCTTGACGAACTATCTTACACTTCTTGACCTTCAATGTGTCAAATAAGGATTAAAGATAAAGATAGGGGTAAGTACCCCTATATCTATACCAGAGCCATATTCTGTATTGTTGAGTGCGCCCATTCGGTAAGGACTAAGGGGCGCTCACGTCCAAATACACGTACAGTATTCAGGATCTCAGCATCAAGGAGAGAACCTGTGTAGTACGATATCAGGCTCTTATCAAGGGACATTGTCCGACTCAATTCTGCTTGAGTCACTCGTCCTTTCTCAAAAACCTCACCTAGGATGGTCTTGATAGTAGGATTACGTGACAATGCGCTCAGCTTCAAAACCTGATCATTAGATGAAAAGTCAGCTGCAAAGAAATGCTTTGAGTTGCCTACCTTGATGGATATTATGTCGTTACTCTGTTCAAGGTTTCTAAGGTGATATTGCAACGCACCCATTGCACACTCAACAGAACGCTGTAACTCACGTAGATGTATACCAGGATTCTGGAGGATTTCAAAGATTATGATGTCCCGAAGCTTTGGTGCCTTCTCTTCTGCCTTACGATCTATGACAACAGTCGCCAAAGACAGCGTGAATATCGTTGAAGGCGAAAATGCTCTTGTTAGAACTCCTGGAAAGAGAATAGATGTTCCACTACTGATTGGTGCTGCTAAGGAATGCATGTCTAAGGATAATATGCCATTATTCGTACTGGATGACATATCCTGCACAGCAAAATCAATAGTGTTGTTTAGAGAGCTGAAATAGAAGAAACTAAGAACCCCTGATGTAACTAGGGAAAGCACTAGTATCAGATATAGTTTCTTAACTACCACTTTTTCTTTCAACTCCTACATATGAGGTAACTGTTTCCCTTATAGGCACTTTGAATGTAGTAAACTCGTACTAATATCAACTTAGCTCTTTGGGGGGTAGCTCAACTTAATGTGAAATGAACAGAAGTCCGCACCTGTGGAAGCACAGGTTTCCTCTATGACTGTGAGGGTTTGGAATTCTATTCTATTATAATCGGTAAGATACTCGAGAACAGACTCTACGAAGCCTTTCAGGAAATAGCATGAAGGCTCTTGGCTTTCGATTCCCTCAGCATATGGATTGTCCTTAATCTCGATAATTGCTTCTTCATCGAGCCAAAGTTTGTAAAGCTTGGAAATCTTGATGTCACCAAAGGGTACAATGAGAGTTTCTAGTGCCATTTTGATGAATTCAATGATACCTTTGAAGTCACCGGGAGGCTTTTGTTTTCCTATCTTAAAGTATTCGCGTTGTGCTTCAAGACCAGCTAGTCTTCCTGCACTATAATACAGATCACGAACACGGTCAGGAAACATTACTGCAATTCTACTCCCTATCTTATTCCAAGTTTTGGAAAAGAATGCACGCATCAAATCCCTTTCTTTTAGCTTACCTTGCCACCATGGAATGACATCATCCTGCTTTGACATAATCCTGTCACCTTGTGAATCTAGCTGACATTATCAGCGCTGAATAAGTGCTTTGTGTGGACGAATACTTTTCTTTCTATGAAAGACGAACATTCCAAACACACTCATCAGAGCCTGTCGCTCTAGACATTTCTTGAAAGACCTTTGATTTTACGCCTTTGAACTCTAGTATTGCTTCCATAATGCCACTGAATATCTCACAATAACCAAATCCTCTCATTCCTTCGAGAGAGACTTCTTGGCACCATACACAATCCTTGTCAGATACGCGAATCGACCCTCGAGCAGAATCCATATCGACATCTTGGGGTCGACGGTCATATAGAATCTTGTAAACGGTATCTATTAACTTGGATACATCTTCTCGAGTTGTTATCGTATCCTTTGTTTTATCAGCTATCTCAGTATTGAGATAGAGTTGGGATCCAACATCACGACCTATCTGTCGAAGAGCTTCATTAGCTTCTTCGATATTAGCCGTTTCACTTAGCACTCTATCTACTGTATGTGCATATATCACATGAAGTAATGGATTATCTAGCTTGACCATTTTAATGACCTCTATATTTTCCGATTATAAGGTCTTGCCAATCATCTTGATAACTTTCCTATGCTTTGCCAGAATCTTGATGACTTCAGCATTAGCCACCCCAGCAGCTTCAGCAACTTCCTCAGTCGTTCTGGACCCATTGCACAGGTTCAGTATTTCAAGGTCTTCAGTCGGGATTTTTGCATCCTCGCCGCTAAATTTGGGACATTTGACAAATTTACCCATAGTCGATGGACCTTTAGAGGTGGTAGTGGTTTCTGCAACAGGAACATCTACAATACCTTTTGAAGCAGCCCATCTTAAGCACTCGCTCACTCGTTCAGTAGGTTGGAACATTGAGTCTGCGATCTGAGTGATATTCATCGTTCCATCCACTAACATGAGAACATCAAAACCAAAGTTTCTGTACTTGGTTTTCATCTCGCCATATAAATCAGAATCAAGTGAGAGAGCATTAGAATAGGTAGGACCTCTTTTTGGAACAGTAGCTGGTTGAATAACGAAATCTTCTGGTGCTCGCAAAGTTTCAGTCGGAGGTTCTGGTTCAGGAGGTGCAGTAATAATTGTGCTTTCAACGGATTTCTCTTCTGATGTAGTGGAAGCAGCCTTTATAGCAATGCTCTCCAAGACCTGTAGGTTAGTTTCCGCAGCATCCTCAAATTCATCAGGAGGTGGAGGTAGTTCTATACCTTCAAGCAAACGCAGAACATTCTTCGTCTTTGCAATAGCAAGGCCTAATTGAAGCTCTGGAACATAAAGAACAGTAAGAATCCAATTTTCATCAACAGGTGAAAGAACGACTAGACCCTTCTCTGTGTCAATTGTCATCAGTCGTAAATCAGACTTGTATAGATTAATTGAGTCTTTTACCCGAGGAAATAGATCATCGGGAAACGCAAAACTAACAAAAGGTCTACCACCTTTCGTCATCAATGAATATCCAAGTACTTGATCATCAAATCTTAACTTGGAAAGAGCTCGTTCCAGATCACTTGACATTATACCCTACCTCACGGTCTCTGCGGTCACATGGACTTGCGCGTACATCATTTCTTCCGAAGGCACTCTGAAAAGCATTTTGGTGGTGTAGCTATTATCAAATGCTCATCATTTATCCATGCAATTTACCTAATTCAGAAACCATTAAGAGCTCTTGTAGTACGAACCAAACATTAGAAACGAGGCTTAGACACGATGAGAAACCTTTTTGGTGGTGTTATTGGGTGCATTCTTGGTGTTAGTTCCTTTGTGTTTCTAACCAATTCACTTCATCTTGTTTGGCCAAGTTTCCTCAATTCAATTTCTTTCATTCTTGAAGGTGCATTCTATCTAAATCTCTATACCTTCCCAGATACCAATCATTTGTTTCATTGGTTTGTTGCTTGGCTAAT
Organism: Candidatus Thorarchaeota archaeon; assembly: GCA_016840825.1. The sequence continues at coordinate 11,028 of JAEORN010000139.1, forward strand.
AGTAGGAATTGTAATCGCTGTTTTTTCAAAATCAATTTCTAATTCGATTAGGACTACTTTATGGACGGCTGTAACTATTTTCATACTATTTATTGCAGGAGTCTTCATACAGAATCCATCGTTTTGGCAAAGCACAGATAGAAACTTCTTTCTCTTATTCTGGTTTATGAGAAGCATACTCACATCTATGATCACATTTGCATCTTCTATTCCATTGCTATTTGTAAAAAGACATGTTTCTAAAGAGAAGGAGATACTACCACCTACTAAAATAGAAACTATCTGTAGTTGTGGAGCGGTGTATAAATCCAAGCCTCTGATTTGTGCTGAGTGTGGAAGGTATCTTGAATCGACCTTATCTCTCTCTGGTGATGCCACCACCAAGTAATCCACCAATTACAGCAGCTATAGCTGGATATATTGAACTACTTAGAACAACCTCAAGAATGATCATGGACACGTCACTAATCAACGCGAAGGGATCAGATGTCGCAATGAAAAACACAAGCAACCATGTAAGAAAAGCTGCGAGTAAGACAGAGAATAAAGCAGAAAGAATACCTTGAATGATATCACGGGTCAGGAGTCCTGCAACAAGACCACCGGTTCCCCATGCAAGATAAGTCAATACAGTACCGCCTTGAGCACCGTAGCCTACATAGGTTCCTAGATTTACTGATGTCAGACTAGTTGGAAATAATATGGTTGATACTATCGTCAACTTTAGCTCAAGATCAGTACGTGAGAGAAAATCATTCACAATACTGGGATCAATAATATCAGCAGGGATAAATTGCCCTATAGTAAGTACAACGAAAGTCATGACAAATGCTGCTATCAACCCTGCAAAGATTCCAGTGATTTGTCCCATAAGTACCATCCTCTTAGAGATTTGTTGATTTGACACCTTTTATGATTATTCCATATGGAAATTAATCTCTAAGTTTTAGCGTCCAAGTACATGCGTCATCACCAAGAGCCTTACATGCTTCTTGATATGATTCGGCATTAAAGCCTCTCAGTTCCATCACAGCATCAAAAACTCCACTGATTAGATTGCAATATTGTAAACCGGGCATATCATTGATAATGACACCAGCACAGATCACACAATCAGCATCCGTGAATTTGATAGTACGTTTGTCTGGACTTACCTCAACATTGGTGAATTCCTGTCCAGAATTCACTTTGTAAGCCAATCGTAATGTGCTCGAGAACTCTGCAAATGATACTGCATGCTCACGTATTCGATCCGCATAGTCCATAAGAAGGGTTTCACCAACTTTGAAACCTATGTCTTTCACCTTCTGATTGATGTCATCTACACTTGTGCTACTACTCATCAGCATATTCATCATTTCCCGATAAGTCGCTTGGTAGAGAGTTTTCGATACCTTATCGATTTTCAATGTCCATGCAAGTTTACCTTTCACACCCATTGCATTCACCTACTTAGATTTTCGAATAAATCGCACTGTTTTCCCTCTATACGGTACGAGGCATTGCAGTGCTTGGAAATACAATATTCCCAGCATATCAGCTATCTCGTGGAGTGTTCTATTTCCATCACATAGCTCAAGAACTGTGCGATGTTCCTTCTTTGCCTTCTTCAAATCACCCTCGAATATTGGTAGTTCAACTATCTCTCGCTCACTGAGTTCCTGCTCTTTTGGGCATTCGATCTTGACAATTCGTCGAGAAACGCACCATTGAACAATTTCAATTGCGCTTTCAAGTGGTCTTGCTAAATTCTCAGCTATCTTGAAGACGGTTCGTTTCTCGTCTACCATCATGAGAAGATCCATTCCTCTATTTGCAAAGCTATTTCTAAGCTCTCCATAGAGTGGTGAATCATTGAGCATGGCCTCACTATAACGAGGACCTTTATGGACAACACAACCATGAC
>JAEORN010000140.1 GCA_016840825.1 Candidatus Thorarchaeota archaeon
ACATCTGATCGTTACCAAGCTCTGCAAGCCTTGTTCCATTAGCAGGGGAACCTCCAATATTCATGGTTCCATAGGCATGAATTGTGTCAACCCATTGAGCTATATAATCTGTCAAACCTAGCTTGACGTTCATCTCAATCGTTTCACTCGGAACAAACTGATTCTCAGGAAGGACTGGATGGACTGGACTAGATTGCCCTACTGCCGCCCATGAAGTAAATCCAGTAGCCAAAAAAGTAGACGCAATCCACATAGCTGAGATATTGTGAGCTCCAACAGTAGCCCCATCTGGAAACACGTATGAAACATTCGCCAAAGGGAGATGTCTACCATCAGGTGTAAATTCAATGGGTACTGTCCCTATCTCAATGCCATCAGTCAAATCATAGAATCGAATCGTTTCAGACCCAACATATGGCTGATCATTCACAATTAGCATGGCACTTATGTTGAAGGAGTCACCAATCAAAGACCACTGCGGAATTGTGGGATAGCCAGCAAACTGTAATATTATGTTTTCAGGGGTTCCAACAAGTATTGTGACATTAGCCGGATCGAGATTTTCAGGCAAATCACCACCAGCAAAATCAGATGGCAGGGGAATAGGAATCACCTGAATCCACTCACCTTCAGTACCGCTTGTTGGGATGAATACCTCAGCCCAAAACAACATGTGACGTACCTTGACTAGCCGAGTGTTGGTATCTTCAGGGTTTACATCACCCATCGCGTACCCAAGAGTCATCCGTGCTGGAACATCTAGAGTTCGCATAAAAACACAATACGCGGTAGCAAAATCCATTGGAAGTCCACCACCACGCTCAATGAACCATTCAGTGACCTCCTGACCATCAGGACGCTCATAGATCTGCGATTCATTCATCATTAACTCATAGTTACTCTTGAAGTATACATCGACAGCCATCGCCTGCTCATAGGCTGTGGCAGTACTAGATTCGAATTGGGAAATCTCATTCAACACGGTATCTGAGAGTCCAACTGTAATTGCATCCGCTCCATATGCCTGAGTGATGTCAGCTCTAGCAGCATCTCCAGGCAAGGCATTCGCCTCCAAAGAGGGGATATCTTGATCGATATACGAAATTTCAAACTCAATCAGAACAGTATCTCCTAGATTACCTGCAAGAAAGGGGTAGAATAGAAGAGTGTCGTAAACATCTGTTTCAATGTAAGAATCAATCAGTGCACTAGCAGGAATGCTCCTGAATGAGCCTTCTATGACTTGAATAACAGGGAATAATGATGGAAGCTCTATCGGTTCCACATTTGCACTCACTGATACGTTCATAGTAATGGTATAGATTTGATTGGTAGCAGAAGCTCTTGCTATTGTTGAAAGGTCAGTACTACTGTCAGTGATTGACTTACTCCAACCAGCGCCATCATAGATGTTGTAGGCAGTGCCCCGCCACAATTGTGCTGGATCTGCTGGGCGGACCGTAAAGAGTGTGTTATCAAGTTGATTCAGAAGATCCTCAGGAAGCTGTTGATCCAATGGGAGGTCCGTGTAATTGATATCATCAAACCAATTTGTTCGTCCACCCGCCCAATCTATGTTGTAGTTCCACTCTTCTACTTCATCCAAAGGAACATGAGGATTTTGAGAACGTACTTCATTGAGCTGTATTGTTACGACCGTATATGTGCCCCATACAATAGTCGCGATTATAAAAATCGCACTAAGAATCGTGGCTAGGCCAACCTTGCGTTTAGTTACTGTTTCAGCGGCACTCAAGTAAGATTCCTCTCGTAGCCATTGGCGGCGCTTTATACTATATGGAGGGTGGACTACTCAATAGCAATAATTCGAGGATACCTTATGATTAAAGCGTTTCTAGCATAGGTAGTCATCAATAATAGCAAGCTCCGTCGATTTTAAGAAAGGCCTGCTTCCATTAGGATAGGTAAGAAGGAATGTGGATTCAGTGTTTCCAGAAGAGAGAATAGATGAGTACTCCAAGAGAATACTTGAAGAAAATGGGAAAGGAGCTCATACGTATGATCACACGAAACGTGTACTAAGCCTTTGTATTGAAATAGGGACTGAATTGGGAGCCAATAAGCGGGTCTTAGGGGCGGCTGCACTATTACATGATATCGGAAGACCCTTTGAAGAAGAAAGAGGAAAATCTCATTCGATTCTTTCAGGAGAGATTAGTAAGGATTTTCTCAAGGATATTGGATATTCTGAATTAGAGGTCGAACAGGTTATCGATGCGATTCGTACTCATAGATTCAGTGAAGGTCTTGAACCAGAAACCATAGAAGGCAGAATTCTGAGTGATGCTGATAAACTGGATGCAATAGGTGCGGTCGGCATCTTTAGGGCTATTGCTCAAGCGACTGTGTCTGGAAAGGGTATCCATGGATTCCTTCAGCATGCTGATGAGAAGCTCTTGAAATTGAGGGATTTACTTTACACCGAGCAGGCCAAGGCTATAGCATTAAAACGGCATCAGTTGCTTGAGGGTTTCGTCAATCATCTTCAGAATGAATGGGATTCTCAATATTAGGAATGTTGTTTCCTCAAAAAGAGCTCCAAGTATGATTCTCGAATTGAATCCTTTCGTTTCAATCCGATACGCTCTATGAAGGAGAGTATACTTTCTCGAGTCGTTGGGATTAGATCCTGAGATGAAACCACCGCTTCGACTTCCAGAAAAACTCCAACGTGACTGACATTATCAATGCTGATGATTTTATCCTCAATAAGGAAAAACGTCCTATCCTTTACAATAGTAGCAACTTCTTGAAAGCCCAAATGCGTAAGTATTGCACGCATCGATTCTATATCACGAATACCTACTGATAGTTCAAAACGCGTCTTTGTTGTTGTATCTAATTTTGGACCCTTATATGTCAATTCGATTTTTGTTGCAGGTAAGTTGCCAGCTTGATTAGAGATTGGGATCTTCTCTCTATTTCTTAACCTGAGAGCTTCATCTGTATCCTCAAAGGACTTGCATGGATGATTGAAATAGATATCAGTTTGAGTTTCTCTATTGGTCCTTACCCCACCAATTTCGATTAGATTCTTTTCTATTTCCTTTGGGTCTTTGATTGCAATCTTTACTTCTACTTCAAAGCTGGATATACTCATAATTTTCACCACACCATAGTAGTCAGACTTCGTCTGTTAGGTCTTTCTCTTCAATGGTGAAAAGCGCAACCCACATAACATCGTCCTTTGCACGTTAGTAGGCTGGTGTAACTTTGACCGAGATTAGAAGGTACAAATGCGCAAAGTGCGGGAAGGAATATGATGAGTCTAATGTCCCTCCAAATGATCGATGTGGAGGGCGAATAGATGTTATTCTGAATGTTGAATCACTGAAAGATACTATCACAAAAGACATTCTTGAAAGGAGGAAAGGTGGACTTTGGAAGTATTTTGAATTCATGCCAGTTCGGAGAAGAGAGAGTATCATCTCTCTTGGGGAGGGAAATACGCCACTTGTACCAAGCAGGAATCTAGCGAAGGAAATGGGATTATCGAATCTGTTTCTTAAGATTGAAACATTGAATCCATCAGGATCCTTTAAGGACCGTCCAATCTGTGTCGGTGTTACTCGTGCTAGCGAAGATGGGACTGAAACAGTTGCAGCGGCTTCTTCAGGAAATGCTGCTGCAGCTATGTCGACATATGCTGCGAGAGCAGGACTTCGAGCTGTTGTATTTGTGCCAGAGAATGCACCAGCAGGTAAGTTGATTCATCTGCGAACATTAGGAGCAAATGTCTTTCGAGTTCGAAAGGTTAAGGAAGGCATCGATCCAACCACCACTATCCTTCATGCTGCATGTGATGAGTTGGGATGGACGCCCACTCCATCATTTGGTCCATTCAATGGATTTCAATTCGAAGGTACCAAGTCATTGGGATATGAGATTGCAGAACAGATGAGTTGGGATGTCCCTGATTGGATTCTATTTCCTACCGGTAGTGGAGGTCTAATGGCGGGCACGATGAAAGGATTGTGGGAGTTCAAGGAGCTGGGATTCATCGAGTCATTGCCACGTCCCGTAGTTGTTCAACCAGATGGATGTCCTCCCATAGTCAGGGCATACCACGAAAAACATGACCCACTTGCCATCACTCCATGGGATTCGAATGAAACGGTGGCTGGAGGGTTGGCGGATCCTTTCCCTTGGGACGGCGATGCGGCACTGAAGTATCTCCAGCTAGCAAACGGTACCGCAGTTTCAGTTAACGACGAAGAGATTGAGAAGCACCTAGTTCTCTTGGGTAAATACGAAGGTATCTTCGCGGAACCGAGCGGGGTTGCCGCAATGGCAGGTCTTGAAACCTTAATCAATGATGGCACTATAGATAAGTCTGATAGAGTTATAGTACCCATTACAGGGTCTGGATTCAAGGACCTTTCAACACCAGATCGACTAACACCACAAGTACCAGTAATCTCGCCAGAGGTTTCAGAGCTTGTAGCTGCGTTACATCAAGAATAAGAAGAGTGCAATAAAATGGTATCAGAACATGATGTATTCATGAAAGCGGCATTAGAGGAAGCCGAAATGGGATTGCGAGAAGGTGGGATTCCGATTGGCTCCGTATTTGTCATCGATGGTAAGATTGTTGGACGAGGACACAATAAACGAGTGCAAGATGGTAGTGTCGTTCTTCATGCAGAAATGGATTGCTTGGAGAACACAGGACGATTGAAAGCAAAGGACTACAAGAAAGGCGTATTATATTCTACATTATCTCCCTGTGACATGTGCAGTGGAGCTATCTTACTATACAAGATTCCCAAAGTAGTAATAGGGGAGAACCAGACATTCAAAGGGCCTGAAGAGTACGTTAGATCGAGGGGAGTAGCTGTTGAAGTACTTGATGATAAACGCTGTATCGAGCTAATGACCAACTTCATCAGAGAGAATCCGGCATTATGGAACGAAGATATTGGAGAATGATAACAGCTATGTCTCGCAGAGAGTTCAAGGTGAAAGCGAAGGCGCTTGCAAATGAATATGGATACCTACAATATATGATTGAGAGGTATCTCACTCTCTGGGGAGAAGAGGAAACAACTCAATTCCTAAAAGCATGTGAAAAGCCTATCCAGACTGCTATTCGAGTGAATACACTCAAGAACAATAATGATGACACATTGCGTATTCTTCAGAAAAAGGGCATCGGGCTGGAGAAGATAGCCTGGTTACAATTCGGATACTATGCGAATTTTCGGGATATTTCTCCTGGAGCATTACTTGAGCATATGCTGGGCTACTACTATATCCAAGGAGTGCCTTCAATGACCGCTGTTGAGGTGCTTGATCCTCAACCAAACGAGATAGTTGCAGATTTAGCCGCTGCACCCGGAGGTAAGACAACGCATCTTGCTCAAATGATGCGAAACACAGGACTTGTAATCGCTGTCGAGCAGGATCGTCTTCGAATCGATAGCCTACGGAGCAATATTCTTCGATGTGGTGTAACTAACTCCCTAGTACTAAGAGGCGATGCTAAGAAGATTGAGGGAATAGGTCTTGAGCCAACTAAGATTCTATTGGATGCGCCTTGCTCAGGGGAAGGTCTCATCCCGATTGATCCAAGTAGAAAGACGAGCAAGACTATGGCGGACATCCAGTATTGTGCCACTAGAGAGGATGATCTTCTTGATGCTGCCATACAAAAGCTTGCACCGGGAGGACAAATAGTATATTCAACATGTTCTATTGCACCTGAGGAGAACGAGTATGTAGTTGACAACATCCTTCGAAGGTATCCTGAGATACGAGTGATCCCGATAGACATAGATTTTGGATGCGCAGGCTATTCAACACCATATGGTGTCCAACTTGATGATTCTTTGAAGCTATCAAGGAGATTCCTTCCTCATCTACATGGGACTGAAGGATTCTTCATCTGTAAGATGGAAAAAGAGATTTAGAACAGCAGCCATATTAGCAGCTAGTGTCTAATTCATTCTTGTGTAGGGTGTTAGTTCTTGAGTGAGAATAATTCAATAATCAGCACGAGTCAATTAAGTAAGAGCTTTGATAGAATCAAAGCACTCGATACTCTTACTCTTCAGGTCAAGAAGGGAACAACATTTGGGTATTTAGGGCCAAATGGTGCAGGGAAGACAACGACTGTCCGTATCCTGACAGGGCTCTTAAAACCAACAAGTGGAAATGCAACAGTTTGTGGCTATGATGTTCATACTCAAAGAAATGAGATCAAAGCTGCGACAGGTCTGCTTCCTGAAGCTCCTGGATTGTATTCGAAGCTCTCAGCTGTGGAGTTCATGGAGTTTATTGGTGCTCTGAATGACCTCAGTGGACCACAGTTGCATACGCGAATTGACAGATTGTTAGGAATCCTAGGACTAGAAGGACGGCAGAATGATTTGTTGGAAAGCTATAGCTCGGGAATGAAACAGAAAGTCCTTGTCGCATCGACATTCATTCATGAACCACAGTTGGTCTTTCTTGATGAACCAACCTCACGTCTTGACCCAGCTGCAAGTGTGCTTGTAAAGGAACTTATCTTGGCCATGACAGAGGAGATGGACACTACATTCTTCATCTGCACCCATATGATCGATTTTGCTGAGGATGTCTGTGAAACCATTGGGATATTGAATGAAGGAAAACTAATTGTATTAGATACCCCTCAAGAAATTGTAAACAAGACTAAAGCACAAGATTTGGAGAGTGCATACCTAAAACTTGTTGGAGGAGAAGTGGACCGAAGTACGCTCTTAAGCTGGAGGAACGATTAGTGCCACGGGCTTGGGCAGCTATTGCCAAGGCGGAATTTCGGGTCACAACATCCCGATTCAAGAACAAAAGAATCCCGGTGTTAGTTTCAATAGTACTAGTAGGACTGGTGTGGGCATTCTATATAGCTCCTGCGATAATGCAAGCCTTCCTAAATCTATTCTCGGAACAGGTCCAGCTCGTTCTGCAGGTGGCATATCCGGGACTGATGCGTTCAGTCATCCTCATCCTGTGGACGATGGTACTCATCTATCCGATATCATTCTCTCTACAGGAAGTGAAGATCGGGCAATGGGAGATTATGCTAAGCAACAATGTCA
>JAEORN010000141.1 GCA_016840825.1 Candidatus Thorarchaeota archaeon
ACAGGAGCTAGATTAATGACTGTTCGTTTTAGAGTGCTAGATGGATTCACGTACTTCACATAGCCTAATACCACCTGGTCTCCTTCTACTGAGATATTTATTGGCTTGAATTCAACAATTTCGGTCCCTGTGAAAACACATCCTAAGGCATGCGATGATTCGTGGAGTGCAACACCAGGTCCTACAAGACCATACCATGCTCTTGATCCAGGTTTTCTCGTAGCCTGTAATGCTATTTGAGATAATCTTTCTAGTAGCCAACCAAGTCCCCATACTACAAAGAATAGTATGAAACCAATTAGGACAATTGTGAAGTACGCATTCATCTAATCACCACGCTAATTCTAGTCAATACCAAGTTCGCGTTTCTTTTCTTCCTCGACCTTGTCTACTTCTTTGGCTTTGAGTTTCTCCATCTCTTTCGCCTTTTCCTTCTTAGCCTTATCGACCAACTTTCGTTTATCTTTCTCGATTTCGTCAATTCGTTTTATCTTGGTCTTTTCAGCGTTCTTTATACGTGCCCTGAGACCATCCACTCTCTTTTGAGCAGTAGACACTTCTTTATTCTTACCGCCTGCTGCTTTCTTATATCTTCGATCTGATTCCTTCCAAGAGGTTTCTGCTTCTCTAGCTCTTTTTCGAAGCCCTTCATAGGTTTCAAGCTTTGATTTTGCGTCACTTCTTAATCGTTCGATCTCCCCGTCCAAGCGTGCTCCGATACCAGATAGTTCAGATTCAGCTTGTTGAAGCTCTTGTTTGAACTTCATAATATCCGAGTCGATCTTCCGTATCCTCTTATCATCTGAGTATTCTGAATCCGACATTGTTATCGTGCATTATGAAAGCATCATAGTATATCACTCTTATCCATCGGATATCATTTGTGGGAAACTTGATAACACAGCACTTCTATCTGATGTTTTACAGAATAGGGAGAATTCACTCTTGATCACTTACACCAGTGTCCGATACTCGGATTTCTACAATTTCTTTAACGTTAAAGAGATTCAAAGAATCAAACTAATCAATTCGAATATTATGATTAGCCTAAAGCCGGGCGGATTTCAAGAGTTCATCGATATCCAATTCGAGATAGATAAAGACGAATTCCTACGAACAGCAACTCTCTTGCTGGATAGAGAATGGGTCGGTGATGAACATAATCTCAATGTCTTTGCCAAGGATATAGCTAAGAGCTTCATCAGGGATACAATACATACTGATTTTCAGGAGCAGGTAAGACCCATTGTAGAGATACTGTTCAATGTAAAGGGAGAAGAGGATCACATAATAACACTCGCGGGAGAAACTCCGCCTTCGATTGATGAAGTTCATGTTCCAGAGTTGCGGAATCTAGTACTAACCTTTGCTGGAATCATGAATTCTTATTCCATTGACTTTTCTCAGTTCCAGCTTAAGATGGATAACATTCAAGATGATTATCGGAAACGCCTTCGTATCATTATCCTCTATATGCCATAAAATATGTCTTCAGGATTCCATTGCCTTCAATATAGCATATACTATATCATTTGGTGTTGCCCCGATGAACTGACAACTCATCTCAGTCATAGTGCTTTCTATTCGATTAAGCAGGTCTATTGAATTGATTCTACAGTTGAGTAAATCCTTCTCGATTGAGTGAATACAATCCTCAGGATGGAGGAAGAAATCACCTGTGATTACTACTCTTTTGATTCGACCATCTTCTTCATCGAGTTTGATCTTGATGAGTTTTCCACCAGGAACTTTATGCGCGAAGAACTTCAAGATATCACCTCGAAAAATTCCAGTCATCTGCTTGATATTTTTGACTTCTCAATTCCTCGACCTTCTCTCGTTCATCATTGCTTAATGACCCTGGAACTAATGCTATATCGAGGGCTTCACTGAATCCATATTGAAGGGCTTCTCTCAAATCTTGCAGACTGACACTAGGACCGAGAATACTCCTTACTGAGGTTACCCTTTCTTTGATATCTGAGATCATCTTGTCCGATATTTTCTCTTGAGGTACCTTTAGGACTGTGAACATTAGCTCCACATCCAAGTCGAAAATAGTCGTACCGTGCTGTAATAGACATGAATGGCGACGTGTCTGTGCATTTCCAGAGATCTTCTTAGTTCCAGAGATAATATCATTGATTGGCTTGAACTCAGATTGAATTCCAAGATACTCCAATCCCTTTATGATTCCTGAGCAGAGTAGTCTATATGAATCAAGAATATCATCAGGTGCAAGTCGATGTCCTTTGGGCAATATTATACTATATGTGATTTCGCCTTCATAATCATGATATACTGCTCCACCACCAGTGATACGACGAATCACATCAATATTGTTTGCTCTACAATAATCGACATCAACTTCTTCTTGCATACTTTGGAAAGTACCAATAGAAACTGCAGAAGGATTCCATCTATAGAACCTAAGAGTGGACTGCGATCTGCCCTCCTTAATGGCGAGCATTATTGACTCATCAATTGCCATATTGTGATAAGCATCTTGAACTGATAAATCCAGAAATCGAATCTCGTCTATTTTAATTCACCAATCCTGCCTCTTCAAGTGCCTCTGATATCTCATCCTCTGTAAGTGGTCGTGGATAATTATACATTGGCCCTCTAGGTCGCTCGTTATAATATGGTCGGTTACATCCGGGGCATCCAGTAACCTGAAAAGCTGACCCAGTCCCAAGAAGCTTCCTTATGAGGTCGCTGGGCACCTTAAAATGAATCTTCCCTTGTGAATCTATTGTGACTTCATCCCTTGTTATCTTCTCTCTTGCAATTAGATTCCGAAGTATCTGAACTCGCCTGTATGTCGACAAATTTGGTTGCTCTCTCTTTTCCAATCTTGTCCCATCTACAGGAGTGAAGGCAAATAAACCAACACGGACATTCATCCTCTTCATATCAAAGAGGAATTCAACTATGTCAGCTTCTGATTCGCCTAAACCTACAATGAGATGAGTTGTTACATTCCCAACGCCAAAAACTGACTGAGCTTGCTTAATTGCTTCTCTATGGCCCTCCCACGAATAGGAGATATTTCGAGCCTTACCCTTAATCTGATCAAATAGAGGTTTTGTACAAGCATCCAAAGCGATACCAATGTTATCTATACCTGAATCTTTGAGTCGTATCATCTCATCCTTTCCTATCGGATGAATGCAAACAGAGATTCTAACCGATTTATTCCTCTTCGCAATGTTTGCGATATCTATGACATCACTTACCACTTCGGGATAGTTCAATGACTGAATGCATACTCGCTGGAGATCCTCCTGTTTCAATAACTTCTCTTTGACATCATCTACTTTGAATAGCGGCCAGCCAATCCTAGAGAGAAGCTCGGGATTCGAATTACTCTCGATTGCTTGTGGGCAGAATGAGCAATTTGCGGTACATCCATCAGCATTATATGTCATGATAAAAGCGGTGGTGAAATTATCAGGATACCTTCCACTGTCTAAACCCAGTTTCATTGCAGTTCCTAGTGATAACCTGACATACTCAACCAATTGAATCACTTTTTTCTATTGCTATTCACCCTTAATATTGTCGATTGGATAACGTTTCCAAAGCAACAAAGAACTATTAATATGGAAATGCAAAAGCGGTACGTGGTGTAGCGTGGTGAAGACTTCACAAAAAGTACGGACTTTTGCAACTGAACAAAAGATGCTATTGTTTACACAAATTTCAATCCTGATAGGTCTAGCTGTACAAATAGGGATATTCTTCTCATTGCTAATTTGGGGAAGACCCCCTGCTAATGAAACTGCTCTTGTATTGCAATTCTTTGTGACTGCAGCTCTTTGGATATTCACTATTAATTTCAGCACGATTCTCTTTTGGTGGATATCAAGATTGGGTCCATGGACAATTAGTGGAGAAGAGGAATCACCGAGGAAAAAAAGTACAAGAAAACCTAAGGAAGACACTCAACCTATTAGTAATGAGTAAACTCGAGCTTTACTGAATCACCCTCTGCAAGGGTTGCCAACCATTTGGAGTGCTCTAGAGGAATTACCTTTAATGGAGGTGACTTATTCCCTACAGAGATAGTTGAATAAAGATAGGTGGAGAAACCACGAACCGGGTGTCCCTCCAGATTGATTGTATAGGATCTATCTTGGGTAAACAAAATGCTAGAGGGCAGAATTCCTTCCACCAGCCCAATTCGATTCTTTCCAATTGATATCTCAGACCTCTTGCTTAGATTTATTCCATGCAGTCCTCCATGAGCATAGTGAGGTATACCTGCATCTAGAATACCTCTCAATTGATCGATTCTTGCTTCATGCCCTGTATAGTCATCAAGAATTCCATACTCTACGTTTTTCGATGATAATAAAATGAAGTTGGAGGAAATTTGCATAATCTCCCAATCTGCCTCAAAGATGTGAACTCCAGCGATATCCTTCATGTTATTTTCACCAGAGAGAAAATGATCGAATTCTATGGATTGAGAGGAACGTTTGAAGTCGTCTTTATGCATCACTTCAACATGATAATGAGGTCCTGTCCAATAATTGAAATAACGCGATCGCAATAGAGAACCGATATACTCCCCTTCCTCTACACTCTGACCTACCTCAACAGTAGGTTTGCAATGTAGGATTCTGAATACGAGGTTCTTATTCTCAGGAACGGCAATTCCTATAGCGTAGTCATAATCAGGAGAATCGAAGTTTTTTTCACGACCCATTTTGATTCTCTGAATTTTCGATATGGTTCCTGCTATTGGAGCGTACGCAGGACCCTCCCAATCACCATGAGCTGGATAAATATCTACAGCAGTATGATTGACATGTCCAATGTATGGGCTATTGAAAAAGGAGAGAGATGCATCGGAAGGAACTGATAAGTCAAATCCCATAATTTTTCCGATGCTCTTCATCAATGAAATAATCCATCCATGTCTAGATATTTTTCGCAGCATCATAAATTGGCCAAAGACGACTCTGCCATGCAGAAAGGCCTTCAGGTGACTTGGGATACTGTGAGTAGACTTCTCTGATGTCCTCCATCAAATGTGCAACCTTCTGAACTCGAAGCAGCAACGGAATATTACCAAATCCAGAAACGAGTCGCTTAAACTTGTCTCCAGTGCCTATCTTCATCTTTCCTGTCATACTTGTGTCAAGCAAATCACCAGCTTTGATTATCTGCTTCTTGAAGGCAAAATCAATCTCATCATTTGTTATATTTAGAAGGAACCAACGGAATACATCAAGTGATGCCTGTTTTGAGCCATACATCTCCATATATTTGGGATTATAGGGCCATAGAGCATGTATGGATGTATCATTTTTCTCTAATGCGTCTGAGGCTGTTAGTCCAGCAAGAGCACCTCCGAGGATAGATGAGCCTATACCTCCTCCATGAATCGGATTTACTTGGCAAGCAGAATCACCAACAAGCATGAAATTATCATCGACCATAGTATCAATTGGTCTTCGAATTGGAGCAACACCGCCACTGCTGTCCAGCTGTATTAATTTCGTCTGATAGAAATCCCAATTTGGTTCAACGAATTGCTTCATGATATCCTGTGGTTTTCGATGGTCCTTGATTGTCATGACGCCAGCACCGACATTCACTCGGTTTCTACCTTGGGGAAATATCCAAGTGTATCCCCCAAGAGTTTCCTCCTGATTCCAAAAGATTTCAAGAATGTCAGGTGTTTCGAAATCATATTCTGGTGTTTCATAAATGTCCCGCCAAGCGACCATCATATCTTCCTTGTTGATGACTCTCTCAATAGGACTTGTTTCTGGCAACTGCCTTCGTAACATACCAGTAGCACCAGTTGCGTCGACAACTATTCTTGCTGTAACATCTCGATCTTTACCATCGCTATCCATAATCCTTAATCCAGAAACCCTTCCGTCACTGAAGAGCAGAGTTTTCGCTCTTGTAGAAGCCAATAGCTCCACACCTTCTTTCTCAGCAAGACCAATGAACCATTGACCCATCTTTAGTCGATTGAATGACATCCCAGTTGTTGTCGGTCCTTGCATTCTCAAGCGGTGTTCTCTATCTGGTGCAATCAAGTCGATACCATTCACTTGGTATTCAACAATATCTGATGGAATCTCTGGAAGACCTACTAGTTCTTGTACTTCCTGCACATGGTGGCTACCAAGAGCATCACCACATGTTTTGTCACCAATTTTGTGTTTTTCTTTCCTGTCTACAAGCAGGACAGAGTGTCCTTTCTTTGCAAGAGTATATGCGGTAGTTGCTCCACCGGTACCTGCTCCTGCAACAATTACATCATAATCGACCATCTAAATCGTCCTCGCATTTTTCCATGTCTGCTCGAGAAAGCCTTCAAATTGTAAGGAAATGAGAGCATTATCAGCCCACCCACAGACACTTAGGTCTGGAACTGCGATCATTGCTTCCTTTCCATCGGTTACTAGGTTAATTGCCAACGCATCCTCTTTAATTCTCTGCTGGACCATCCTATCGAGGGTTTCTGATTGAGTTCCTAGAATTGTTCTGACCCGTACGCCGCGATAAGCTGCTTCCTTAACTGCATCAATCACCATCGTTCCGAGTGTCAATAGATCTGGACCCACGAGCAGTATTCTGTCCTCAGCACGATTTATCATGCTAAGAATTTTCGAAACTACATCTTGTCGTCCTCTTATGGTGTAGATTAGAGATGGAATTGCGCCTTGGGTAGCACGCTCTTCTTGAATTGTTCTCAAACCCTCGATTAATTGATTTACCTTAGTAGAAAGTAAATCCTCTAAGTGATTCAAAGGTGCAAACTGATACTCTCGAGGTCTACCTTCGTTACTGACAACGAGTCCTCTTGATATCAAACCATCTAATACCGAGTATAGATTTGCGTGATGAATTCCAGTATTCGAATGTAAATCAGAAACGGTTGCTGATGCTAGTTGATTAAGTGCAATTATCACTGAAGTTTCATGCACTCCAAAGCCAAGGTCTCTGAGAACCTCAGTCACTCTAGATTCAACACTATTAATGTTTAAATCACTAGCAAGGCTCATCTCGTTTCTAAGCGAATTATGTGTAATTACTACTTAAAACTATTTTGATAGGCATGGCCTGTAAAGATTGCCTTTACTATGTCTCTAGCGGTTATTGATGTAATCTGAGAATTGTCCAATAATGGATTGAATTCCACAATATCACTATACCGTACTTTTCTCGACCTGAAGCAGATATCTAGTGCTTTTACTAATTCGTGTATCGATAGTCCACCAGACTCTGGATGCGATACGCCGGGAACAAGATGAGGCTGAAGTACATCAAGATCGATAGAGATATAGAGAGAATCCACATTCTCAGAAACTCTTGCAACTGATTCTTCAAATTCTGTAAGGTTGGTGGGACAGGCCGATTTGCCAAGTTCATCCTTTTGATCAGGAAGCGCGCATCGAAAATCGTATCCTACAAAGTTCTCTACCAAAACAAGATCCTCACTAATGATTCTCTTAACAGTAGACGCATGAGAGAGTGTCAAACCACCCATATCCTGATAGAAATCAGCATGAGAATCCAAATACACTAGACCTATTGTTCGAGAAGTCCCTCTTTTCAATCCTTTAACTATAGGATATGTAATGTAGTGATCACCACCAAGAAAAAGCAAGGCACTCTTTGACTTTGCTAGGATTGAAGAGGCATCAGAGATATGAATGCCAACAGATTCGGGTAGTTGGACTCCTAATTCGAGGTCTCCAATATCCTCAATGGTGATCCTTGCTGAAAGAGGTCCATCAAGATCAGAATATAATTCTGATAGAGATAGAGGATAGCTGTGAGACCTTTCACTATCGGTTGCAACACGAATAGCATCGGGTCCAAATCGTGGACCAGGTGTATGGCTAGATGTCAAATCATAAGGTATTCCCAAGATTCCGATATCCGGATCGCCTATTTCTGGGGAAGGAATTCCGAAGAATCTTCGGGATGGGCGAAGATATCCGTTTAGTCTATCTTTTAGTGGCATTCTTATCTAATGTCAAAAGGTTACTAACAAAATAAACTAGGCGATAATGCAAAAAAAGAAGAAAATCGATCTCTGACGGAAAGCCAGAGATCGTTCGACATTTATACCTGATATGAACCGCCGCCGCCACCGCGACTTCTCACGATACCAACGAGTGCATATATTCCAACAAGCGCGACAAATCCTACAGCAATTCCTGTATATGGCATTCCACTCAAAAGACCCTGAATGAATAGATTACCAATATCGGGTTCGACTGTATATCCTTCAGTTGGTGAATCTTTGTAGTAGGTCTCACCTTCATACTCGTAGGAGATTACAACTGGCGCGAATCTATAACCGCCTTCGTTGACGAATGTGACATCATACACCATAGTAGCTGTAGCATCACCCGCTAGTGATGCAACCGTATCACTTGTGGTACCAGTAACTATGACTGTAGGATAGGTATCAGCTAATTCATCATCTGTTATCGTGAGATTGGTTATTGGGTCACTGCCCTCATTTCTAACAGTGATTGTAATTCTTGCTGAACCGCCTGCAACTGTTGAATCAGGTGAGAAGGATCTGGTAATGGAAATCATTGGTGGAAAGTCTGCGACAAAGTTAATGATATACTCAGATTGAGTTCCCAATGCTGTTGCATTCCACATTACCATATGAGATTCTTCGTCATAGTAGCTCTTATTCACCTCGTTAGGAACGATTGATGTTACATTCATATGTGCAGGAAGTTGACACATTATGAGTGAGTTAGCCGAGCTAAAAGGTGTTATAGGACCAGTTGCACCAAACAATTCACCGACATTCAAGCTGGTGGATTCAGTTGACAGGATCTGTTCATCCAAATAGCCTGCTGCCGCGATAGCAATAGGACCTTCTATATCTTGTAAGAATGTAGGATCCGTCTGAACTAATGCTGGAATGAATTCTGATGAACCTCCATCTCCGCTACTGAAGGTGTCAATGAGTTCCACTAATGCAGCAATATCAGGAATGGCAAGAAGTCCAGCTGCAGCTGCCGAAGCTTCTGGAAAGACACCGCTATCTATTGAAGTTAGGAATCCATTTCCATTCATTACTCCTAATACAGTATCCACAGCTAATCCAAACTCGTGAGTTTCCTGATAGATGTAAATATCTATGGAATCAAATGGGAGGGTAATCTCAGCTTCAGGAGGGAATAGACTCTCATCAATTCTTAGAGAGAAAAGCTCTATGAAAGAGAATTGATATTGAGTTTGTAGATTGTTGACGATACTTGACATTCTTGATCGTGATGTTGCTTCGTCAACATTCACAAAGACATTCACCAGAAGACTGAATTCAGTACCGATCATGTCAAATATTGAATTTGGATCGAATCCACCATCCTGAGCTAAGGCAAAGCCACCACCACTGGAATTGTCTCCAAAAAGATCTCCACCGATCATTTCCATTACGATGTCTAGAAACTCTCCATATACTGAGACGAATGCCATTGCTATGCAATCATCATACATTGCTGATTCGAGATCTAGTTCCTCAGATGGAATTCCAAGTTGCCCATAGATAGCCGCTGGTGCGCCTTGGTCATCTATCATTGAGAACATTACTTCTGCTCCATTAGTAAGGAGCCCTTGAAAGAATTCTTCACCCCCGAATTCATCTTGAGCTACTGTATAACCTGCAGCAGCAGTCATAGGAGTAGCTAAGAGGAATCCGATGAGAAGAATCGCAAATGCGTGCTCGATTTTAATTTTCATTGATTTCATCACTCCTTTGGTCTTACAGTTGCACCAATCATCCCTGCAACTATCACGACAATAACTGGTGTGAACAACCAGATCAGAATCGGTGTTAGCAAAGCCATTATATCAAGTCCTCCACCACCTGAGAATCCTCCAATCAAAACCAAGAGTTCGTCAAATATAGATTGAACAAGTGGAATACCTAGAATATCTGTTATTGATGTTCCAGGTGGGATAGGTGGTATTGATCCAAGACCAGATCCCGTGGTGAATAGCTGATATACACAGAAGACAAGGATTAGGATAACTGAGAGCCAGGTGAATAAACCTACAACAAATGCACCCTTTTTCGTTCCAGCTATCATACCTCCAACAAAGCCAGCAGCAGCCCAAATCGCAACCATTAGCCAGTTATTCAATGGGTTTACAAGCACAGCGTTAACTAGAACCATTGTTGGGCGTACATAATTGCCAAGCTGAGGTGATAACCAGAGAATTAGTGTGTTATACCCATCAGGTAGCAGAAACCACCCTCCTGCTAAAACAATGAGGAGAGCTGCTAGCCATCCGAAGTACTTTGATCCGAAAGCCATAATTCTCATTTTCCTCCTAAATTTAGGAAATCTATCACTACTCTTTATCAGAATGTTATTAACCTATGGCGCATTTACACCTTCGAAAAATGAAATCTGTTCGTAAAACAGAAATACTCCTTTTCGAATCAAGATAATACGCATCCTGCTTCTAACCCATAGGAATTTGCAGGAAGGGGTTGTGTGTTTAAAAGCACATAAACGTTGATAGACGGTTGAGAGGTATGAGTAATCAAGACACGCTGCAAACGGTGTATGAACTAGTACAATTGATGTCAGCCCTGAATGATACTAGACGGTCGATTCTTGTCGCACTAGCTCACATCTACCCCCGGAGTGTGTCTGGAGTGCAGCTAAGCCGATTGATAGGCTATAGTGGCAAATCACGTAGTCTTTACAGAGGCGTGCTGTCACATCTGCAAGAGAATCAAATGATACTGATAGATCAATTAACTCCAAAACTCTATGCGATCAGAATCAATAATGAGCATCCATTGCTCTCATTGTTGGTCGATATGTGTAGAAAATATGGAGCAGATGCAAGAAAAATCTATGAAAAGTCCCTGGAGGAAGAATGAGTTTGGATACATTGCTCATCCGTGCAAAGAGTCTCTACAGAGATAGGCAAAGGATAGCATTAGCTACGCTCATGATCGTATTCGCACTCACCTTCTATGCTTTCTATGTTCCAGGAATATATAGTATCTCAGACACTATGCCAGATTGGTTTTCTGGCGGGTGGGCACTAAGCTATGAGCTAGTTTATTCTTTCAATACAGTAGGTTTCTTCTTGGCTTTTGCATTGATGGTATTTGCATATGGATTCTGGTCATGGGCATTTCTCCCATCTCCTGCGACTGCATACACTCTTAGTGTTCTGAAAGGTGTTTTTGGAGCAAATGTTACAATAAGACAATCTATTGGCAAGAGATTTCATCTAATCATGGAAACAGGTGCTGAAGTCAACATCAAATGTAGAATAAAGCAACAAGGAACTGATGATTGGTTTGTCTATCGTCTACAATCTATGGAGATGTCATCACCTAATCTTGAATCAATTGCTTTACGTCACGGGTTCTCAGTGAATGAGCGCAAAATCGTCTCGTGGGTCAGTCATGATGAATTGCATAGTAGGTCATTGCTTCTATTGAAAGCAATTCAACTAGCTGCAGCATAATACTGTATTTACCAAAACGATACAAAGAACCTATTTCAATAGTATTTACTGTTCAATATGGGACTAATATGTCAGTACGAATAAAGAGAACTGTAGATATTGCTATGGCAAACTATGAATGCATCACTGCGGCATGTGCTTTGACCTATGAACGAAAGATAGGATATGCAACTGAGAATATGCAATTGTCTGTTGATGAAGTGGATCAGATAATTCGAGCTTGGAACGGAGAGGTCAGTAACTTAATGATCAAACATATCTCATTCCTAGTTGCGCTTCATGATAAGCAGGGTATCGTCGCAATTAATCCAGAGGGAGCTACAAGTCTCATTGCAGGTACAGGAAAGGGAGTATGGTTCGTCTGCGTATTCGTACCAATGGACCAAGATAAATTTGGTATTATGAATGAGTGTGTACAAGCTGCGAAAAATTTAGAGTCATCAGTTTCAGTTTTTGAAGTGTAAACCTAGCTCTTGGCGATTATAGGTTGCTGTTCAGATATGGTCCTTGCAACAATGGCCATCATAGCACCTACCCATCCAAGTGATTGAGTCATTTGTACCATTAGGGGCATAGCTAATACTCCAGCCCAAGCTAGTTGAACTAAACTCATGATGAGGCTCAAAGCTCCCATCCCCATTGATACCATAACGATGATTCTGCCAGCTTCAATATGCCTAGTTGTTAGAATGAATCCACCAAAGATCACACCTAAACCTCCGATGGCTGTCAATGCTGCCAGTATACCCATAATCAGCTCAAAAGTGAATGAAAAAGTTGCACCAAACAATAGGTGAAATCCTTCTTGCAAAGCTGGAAGATATCCAAGAGTGCCACTAGCTCCTGAAATAATCATCGCAGATCCACCAATAATGCATAGTAACAATGAGGTTCTATTATGAGATGATATCAATGTGAATTGACCCTCTCTTGATTTCTCTTTTAAGCTTAGCTCAGATAGTTCGGCACACGACGAATATTACAACTATCCCTTTTTCTCTTTTATGTACGGCACTGCAATACCCTTTGGAGGCACTGATTTTCTTATACCTGCCAGGGCAATTACCACCAATATATACGGAATCATATGCACGAAGTTTGAATATGCCTGTAGCCATTCTAGTTCAGGGACCAATGGCACGAAGAACTGAAATCCTGCAAGGAATCCGAAGAATAGTCCAGCAAATAGAATTCCTATAGGATTATAGTTGCCAAAAATTAAAGCAGCTAATGAAATAAAACCTCGTCCTGCAACCATACTCTTTCCGAAATACGAACCAAATCCGATCGAAAGGTAAGCTCCACCAAGGCCAGCAAGACATCCACTGATGACTACACCAATAGTTCTAGTCCACTCAACACTGACCCCTGCTGTGTCAAGTGTACTCGGATCTTCACCTGCGGCACGTACCCTCAATCCAAAGGGAGTCTTATACATTACATACCAAGCTACTGCCACCATGATGAATGCGATATATGTTATTGGGGAATGGCTCCCGAAAGCAGTATTTAGGAATGGATTCTCTGCCAATGCATCAATTGTAACTTCAGGCAAACTTGCTACTGAATCAGATACACCAGAACGCCCCCAAATAACTGCAATCATAAGGGTAGTGAATCCTTCTCCAAAAAGAATTACCCCTGTACCGCTCACTATATGATTTCCTTTGAACTTGACACAGATTATAGCATGAACTAATGCAAGTACTCCTCCTGCTCCGATACTAGCAAGAACACCCAACCAAGGATCATCCGTATAGTAGGAAACTGCAACAGCACTAAAGGCACCCATCAACATGATGCCTTCCAAACCGATATTCACAACACCTGACTTTTCTGAGAACAAACCACCAAGAGCTGCAAGTATCAGTGGTGTTGACATCTGTAGTGTAGCTGCTATCAACCAACCAAAGAGAACAAAGTTACCATCTATTTGCATCTATTGCAGACCTCCTCTCTCCATGAATTCAGGCCGTATCGTTCTTAGCAGAATTAGTGAGAATAGCAATCCAGTAATGCCAAATGCAAGACTCAGTACTATTGCTTGCATACTTATCATCATCATACCTGCCACTGAAACAGCCAACCAAAGTAACGATGCAATTAGACCGATGAAGGGGGCATTTCTGTTTCTTGGCCATTGTAAAGCGAATGTCAATAAACTCGCAATAACTGAAACAAGGACCAGGAATCCGAGAATTGGATGCGCTGATAATGTTGTGACTAAAATAAAACCAAGGAAAAAGCCGAGGAGACCAATGACAGACAATAGAAACTCTGGAACCGCAACACTGGGTTCATTCCTCATTCTTCCAGCATATTCAATTCCATGGTCAGCAAGCCAATCAATAATCCGTGGAGCTGCTACAAAAAGAACCACCAGACCTTGAATAACACTTACCATTTCTATAGGCACATGAGCTAGCTGATGCATACGGCCTCCTCCAGCCTTTAACGCACCAAAGAAGATGGCTCCGGCAAGACAACCCCATGGATTGTTATTTCCGAGCACGGCGACGGTGATCCCATCAAATCCTAAACCAGGTGACCAACCATCTGTGTATCTACCATATGTTCCTAGAATTTCCTCTGAGCCAGCTAGTCCAGCGAGACCTCCACTAATTCCAAGTGCGAGAGCTATATTCTTCTTTGAATTAATCCCTGCATATTCTGCGGCCTTCTCATTCTGACCCACAGCTCTCAATTCATATCCCAGGACAGTTCTGTTAATTAGATAGTCAACCCCGATGACTGCTAGTATTGCAATAGCGAGCCCCCAGTGAAGATCAGGTCCATAGATATTTGGTAATAATGCAGAATCATACACACGAGGTGTTTGAGATATCCACGCATAATCGCCTTGTTCCTTTAGTGGATAGGTGACTAACCATTGAGTGAAAAGGGCCGCCGCATAACTTAGCATCATGGTGGTAACGACTTCGTGTGCTCCCCTATAGGCCTTGAGAAGACCAGGAAGGATTGCATATAACATTCCAACACCTGCACCAACGATAATGCAAACCAGAGGATGAATGATAATTGGCAACGCAATCATGTAGCCAACAACAGTTGCTGCAATAGCTCCCATGAGCAATTGTCCTTCAGCTCCAATGTTGAACAATCCACATTTGAAAGCCAGTGCAACTGATAGTCCAGTGAGGATAAGGGGTGTTGCATAGAAGAGAATTCGATCAGGTCGTAGAACAGCTCCGATAAAGAGGTTATAGTAGGCTGATGCTGTATCATACCCAGAAACTTGCATTATTACCGCACTAACAACCAAAGCCAAGATGATAGAGCTAAAGGTCCAGAGTGCTTGTTTCTGAAACTTTCTGTCAAGGATCTTTGCCTTTAATTTGTAGATGATACGTTCAATTATCGGCATTTCATCTGTGCGTTGTTGGCTTGCTTGTTCGACTAATTCTTCTGTCAAATATTAGCACCTCCTTCCAATTCATCAGGACTATGTCCTGCCATG
>JAEORN010000142.1 GCA_016840825.1 Candidatus Thorarchaeota archaeon
ATGATTATTGAGAGTACATATGGTCATCCAACAGATAAGATGCCACCAAGACAGGATGTTGAGAGAAAGTTTGCAGGTATTCTCAAGAGAACCCTAGAGCGCGGCGGAAAAGTACTGATTCCAGTACTTGCGGTTGGTCGTGCTCAAGAGATCATGCTTGTAATCGAAGATTTAGTGTCGAAGGAACGGATACCAAAAGTTCCCGTTTACATTGAAGGAATGATTGCTCAAGCTACAGCAATTCACACAACACATCCTGAAGCGCTTAGTAAGAAGATTCGTGAAATGATATTCCACCAAGGAGTGAATCCCTTCTTGTCAGAAATATTCGTTCAAGTTGATAACCCCGAACAGCGAGAGGAGATTACTGAGGGAGAACCTTGCATTATCATGGCAACCTCAGGAATGCTTGCTGGAGGGCCTAGTGTTGACTACTTCAGACTGTTAGCTCCAGATGAGAAGAATAATCTCACATTCGTAAGCTATCAGGGAGAGAACACCCTTGGTAGAAGAATCCAGAAAGGCTGGAAAGAAGTGAGTATGAGGAATCGAGAGGGGCAAACAACAGTCATTCCTGTGAATATGGAAGTGACAACTGTTGAAGGATTCTCAGGCCATTCAGATAGGAAACAAATCCTCAATTTTGTGAAACGTCTCAATCCAGTTCCTGAGAAAATTCTGTGCGCACATGGTGAAGCATCCAAAACAGTAGGATTAGCTTCTACAATACACAAGGCCCTAAATATAGAAACAAAAGCTCCTATGGTCACTGAAACGGTCAAATTGAGATAGGTACAAACTATAATTTGACAAATGAAGGGGTGACTATCATACACCCATCGTTGACCAATGCAATATCTGCCTGGTATCCCCTAGTTGCACCACGAATCCGCTCAATTATCCGACGTAATTCAAGATGCGTTTGATCGTTTCCATCATTTAATCGAGAGATATCCAAAAGGAGAATATTTCCCTCTTTAATCTCTTCAACTACATACGGAACATCTGCAAGGGACTCGAGTTTCTTTGATTTGACAAATATCTCTTCTAGATCGCTTAGCTTCTTGAGCTCTCTAACAGGATCAGCTTGAGCCGATTCTGTTGCAGGTGAGAAGAGTCCAAGACTAGGAATTGAACGTTTTGTACTGATTTCTTCGGTATCGTCATCATTTTGCTTTCGTCTGAAGATAGACCTCATCATGAGTCACCTCTAATATCCAAGAAAATGAATTGGTTGTATAAAGAAAAGACCGAGTATTATAAGACATAGAACTAGAGCCAATCTTTATCACATGGAGCAGTTATTAATGAGTGAGCAAGATGCCAACGCGAAGTAAGGAGGAAGATACACAATCTCGCTTGCGAGGTCAACTAAAAGCCTTGAGCAATCGACATGCTATCGAGATTCTGCAGGTTCTAAATCCTCAGACGGGAGAGATGGTTCCTACTTTAGGATGGGATAGTATAGTTGAAGGATTGCTTGCTCTTGATAATATCATCAAACCTATTACAAGTACAACTGGTGAGAAGACCCAAGAAGAAGCAGACTATGAAGAAAAACGCCAAGGATTGATGTCTGGGGGAACAATCTACGAAACCATGAACAAGCTTGTAAAGGTAGGATTTGTCATATCCTCTGGAGATAAGGGGCGAAAGCAACGGGGATTTATGATTACGCATGAAGGAAGACTTGCGCTAGCGTCTGTGGGGCAACTTGGAGGACCTATTGGTGCGGGTACTGAAGTTCAAAGGGCTGCACAAACATTATTGAAACACAAGAATTTCGTAAGTCTACTTCCAGCTCAGAAGAAGTTTGTTCGTGAATTTGGAAATATTGATGGAAATCTAGTAATTCAGATGCCCCCAGGATCAGGTAAGACATTCCTCGCTATGATCACAGTACTACTCAAACTACAAGAGGGGAAACGATGTCTCTATCTCAGTCCTTACACATCCCTTAGCAGACAGATAATTGACGAATATGCCAATCTGTTGAATGATTTGGGATACTTGGTAGTTCGACATGATGGTATTTCTCATGCTACAGATGAAGAGCTTGAATCTGCAAATCTTATTGTAGTAATGTATGAAACATTTGCAACAGCTCTGCTTCAGAAGAAGAAATGGACTGAAAATATTGGATTATCAGTTATTGATGAGCTAACAGAGCTTGATTCGTTCCAACAAGAAATAGAACCACAGAACATTGGTACTGATAGGAGCGTAAAACTCGATCTTATCATATCATTACTCAAGGAGAATTCGCAGATACTAACATTATCTTCCAGATTTGGAAATAGTGAAGAAATCACAGATTGGCTAAATGCATCAATATTTCGACCAGATGTTAGACTTACTCCAGATGAATTCATTGTCTCTGAGAAAGATCAAGAGATACTAATCGAGAGTAGTGATGGTACACAGAGGAGTGTTGTGAAACAAATCGACCCATTGGATGCGATTATGGATCATTTGGAAAATTATGATGAAAAATCAATCCTTATTGTTGTAGGGTCTCGGTATGGAGCGCAGTCACTAGCAAGAAGCCTTTCAAGAAGTCACCCAAGTCCTATCAATGAAGAGGTGATTGGACAGATTATTGGTGCTGGTGAAAGCCTTCCACTTAGTGATAGTCTTTCTAACTATCTCCGAGGGGGAGTTGCATTCCATCATTCAGGTTTGGATGCTGGTGTGCGTCAACGATTAGAACAAGCAATCAAAGAACGAATTGTACGAATGGTCGTATCGACCACTGGGATAACATCTGGAATGAGTTTACCCTTCGACTGTGTAATTGTGATATTAGATCCCAACATGTATTTCCTGATCACTAGATCTCGATATCTGCAGATTGCCGGTAGAATTGGCGAATATCATCTTGGGCAATATGGGGGTAGAATATACATTGTCTTTGAAGGACCATCACGGGTGTTCCCTGATGCTCATGTGATGCAGGACACATTACTACACAAACCACTTGCACCTCTGAATCCTGGACCAATCTATCCAAGTCTCGCAGTCAGTGTACTTGTAAGAAATATGATTAAGGGAAAACCCATAGCCCGAGAAGACCTGAAGAAGAAATTCTTGGAGTACATTAAAGGGACTCTCAAGGGTACAATAGATCCTGAATATGCATCCCAGATGGACAAATTCTTTGGTTCAATATTCAAATGGCTTGTAAAAGAGAAGATGATTGAAGATAATGGAAATGGATTCAAAATCTCAAAAGAAGCACGAGATGCAATATTAGCAGGCATTGACCCAATTGACTACATAGAAACCAAAAAGATTCTGTCAAATCTAACAAAAGATATTGATGAGGCTAAGCTCATAGACATCTTGTTGAGTTTCAGACTTCCTCAAGCCATTAGACCAAGAACGCTTGTGCCATCGAAAGATGAATTGAATGTGATAGGACTTGGTCCTCCTCAAGAGTGGTATATGAAACTCGTTCCATTGCGTCTTGAAACGAAGAAGACTGTGTTACAGAGATGGATCGATGAGGAAGATATTGCTACTATTATCAAAGAAACTGGAGAGAAATCGAGGGGAATCAATCTGGATGAGGGAGACCTAGATTCATTACTTGGAGTCTGTAGTACTGTCATTGACAGTATAAGCCGCTTCTTTACTGCTGTAAGAGAAAAAGATCTGGCAGAACGTTTCAGGATTTTCAGCAGACAGTTACAATATGGAGTACATGCAGACCTGGCAAGTTCGGACCTGCTTGAATTGCATCTTGCGCAAGGTGATAGTACCCCATCAAGTAGGATATCTAGAAAGACTGCTAGAATTCTCTATGATAATGGATACACATCAATCTCTGACGTCATCAGAAAGGATATCGATGCAAGCAAAAAAGGACTAGCTAGGGATAGATTCGCCCAGAACTGTGGATTGGACGCAGATTTAGCGAAAGATGTCTATAAAGCTGCAATGATGCATATCAGAGCTAAGCTTGAGGGTGCTGATGATGACGATGATGAAGATGACATCTAGATCTTGCCAAAATTCCAGAGATCATCGTTAACATGATGTATTGATTTTACAACCTTCCCACTAGTTGCCACTCGAAGATCACTTGCAGATAACTGCGATACACCAACAGCCAGTGGCTTTCCATGGCGTTCATCTATTATTGCTACTATGCCATTTGCTGTAACGGTATCATCTACTTTGGTAATACCAGGTCTCATGATATCAGCACCATTTACAACAAACTTCACAGCACCCATGTCTACTGTGACCGTAGGAATTGTAATGATACCATCAAGAATGGCACGTAAAGTGGGGAAATTTCTTCCCTCGTATTCAAAAAATAGAATCTCGTTGTTTGAAAGTAAGATTCTAGAGCCATCATCGAGAACTCCACTTTCTAATCGTTCCTTTGCATCTATCCCGATAGAGGAACCCAAATCATTCTCAATTCGTTCTATCTCATCACGTTGTTCGCGTTTCTTCAATAGATGACGCTTCTTTATCCGTTCTATCTTTGGCATATCATATGGATAGAATCACAAACTCCTTTTGAAGCCTACGAATACATAATCTATATGGAATTCTGCAAGGGACTCCATCGTCATCTTTTTAAGCCATCTCCAAAGAGTAGGCCGAACAGCGTATGACCATAGGCCATATGATGTACCTTCTGAAATGGTGATTTTATGAACTCAGGAAAACCCATGGAACTACTCCAAACTTCGATTGGCTCACAAGTACTCGTTGAGCTGAAAGGCAGAAAGAAAATCAGGGGAAAACTCCGTGGTTTCGATACTCACCTCAATCTTATCCTTGAGGACGCTGAGGAAATTACAACTGATCCTGAAACAGAAGAACAGACTATCCAACAAGTCGATACAGTGATAGTACGAGGCGATAATGTAGTTATTGTGTCACCGCCTCCAAAATAATCCAAGGGGAAAAGATCAATGGGAAAAGGCACTCCATCAAAAGGTAAGAAAAACAATCCACATCACATACGCTGTAGAAGATGCGGCCGCAGATCATACCA
>JAEORN010000143.1 GCA_016840825.1 Candidatus Thorarchaeota archaeon
ATCAAGACGTGATGGATTATGATGAATCAAACCAAACTCATCGGTATTGGTGCGGTTTTCATGATACTCCTCTCGACAATGATTGTTGTAGCAGTCTATGCTGATTTAGATGGACCATCGATTTATCAGATTGATATACTACCAGTAGATCCCGTTGCAGGAGATCAAATCAATATCATAGCTTATGCAATTGATAAATCGGGTGTGTCCAATACCCAGCTCACTTACACGACTGATGGCACAAACTGGGATGTACAGGACATGGATTTCATCGCTTGTCTTTGTGCAGCAGGTGGTCGTTGGGTCGGAACGTTTGGTCCAATTAATGAAGACGATGTAGTTGAGTTTTATATTACAGCGTTTGATAGTTCGCCAGTATTGAATCCTACGAGCTCAGAGGTTTTCTCGTTAGAAATTGGTGTATAGTTCAATTGTGAGTATCAATAAAACTAACACCATCTTATTATGACATGAGCTCTTCAAAGCGGACTCTTAAGTGCGAGTTCTGTAAGAAGTAATCAAGTGAGTCAATATGTCTGAAGAAACATTGAATCTCTTGAAGACCCTGTCTGCGACTCCAGGTCCAGTTGGGAGAGAAGTACTGGTTCAAGATATTATCAAGGAACACTTCAAGGAGTATTGTGGGAGCTTCACACAAGATCGAATTGGGAATGTTGTAGGAACATTAGAGGGAGGAGTCGACAAGCATTACGCAATTGTGGCTCATGCTGATGAAGTTGGATTCCTAGTAAGTAGTATAGATGAGAAGGGATTCTTACGTGTCAAGTGGAATACGCAGGGACATATGCCTGACCTCCGGCTCTTACCAGGTCAATGGGTTTTGATTATGACTGAGAAAGGATTAGTACCCGGAGTTTTCTGTGTGAAAACAGCGCACTTGGCAGGTCCCGAAGGGAAAGGTAGAATCCCTACATACGAAGAGGTCTTTTTGGACATTGGGGCTAAGGATGTGGAGGATATACATGAGGCGGGAATCAACATTGGAGATCCTGTAATCTATGCTGCACCTGTTGAGAGATTGCTTAATCACCATGTGTCGGGAAAATCAATGGATGACCGGATCGGATTGGTTGTACTGCTGAGGGTCCTGGGGCAATTTGCTAAAATCCCGAAAACCAAACGACCTACTATCACCTTTGTATCAACAGTTATGGAGGAATTGGGAGCAAAAGGAGCTGCGGCTGTGGCCAGGGACCTTAATGTAGATGCTGTCGTTGTGTTGGACATTGGCCTTGCAGATGATCATCCTGGAATAAATGGAGTAACTACTGTTTCTCTTGGAAAGGGACCGATAATTGTAATCAAAGACAGTGCAATGCATTACTCACACGATTTCGTTCAAAGCATAATCAGAACTGCGGAAAAAGAAGAAATCCCCATACAGCGAGCTGTCTTCCATTCATATACGACGGACGGTGTGCAATTTGGTTCTCAGGGCCACGTTGTTTCTGTCTTAGCTGTGCCTTGTAGATATTCACATTCAAGTTTCGAAACTGTAAACCTCTTGGACGTAGACATGACAATACATCTACTGATGAAACTACTCACATCTAGTTCCTAGAGGAGGCGTCCGTGATTGGTTCTACTCGCACTTTCATACTCGCATGAGATACTACGACTACCTCTGTACCAGATTTGATGGTTCCAACATCGCATCGAGCTTCCCGAATCTCCGCCCCAACGCGAATCTTTCCATCAATCTGTGAAACATCTTCAATAACTACACCTCTCAGTCCATGTAAATCATAGAATGGTCTAGCTTCCTCCAAAAGAGAAGGGTAGACTATGTAGTATTTCGCAGCAACGAATATAGCAGCGCCAATTATCAGTAGGACTGTTGCTGGAAGAAACCAATCAGGTCGGAAGATATACACTATCCACATAGCAATTGGTATCAGAACTAATTCGTCTATCGTAATCGCAATGAACTTGACTTTTGGAGAGAAATCTACCACTTATTCACATCCATCCTTATTTCAGAATCTCATTAGTTTGAGAGGAAAAAAAGGTTTGTAGCTAAGTAAGACTGCCCCCATTATCGGATAGATTGTACATTGATAAGAATGACATAATGTCGCCGTTTCAGTGACTCTTTTTTGAAAACAGAGTCAATCGAAATAATGTCAGAGGTGGCTAAGCTTTCTATCGTCACTTATGTTCCACTTCTTGTTGGAGATCTTCTTAGCAAATCTGAGATTCGTATGAAAAATCCAAAATGCGAGTTTGCTTTCTAGGATTTGCGCAGTTGGATTTGTCCATATATTGAATGATTTTGGTGCATAGTAAGCGGTGATCCATCCATGCAGATCAGGGAGATGTCGAAAAAGGATATTGATTTTGCCCTAAGTCTGACATCAGCAGAGGGTTGGTCTAGCACAAAGCAAGACTTTGAAGATTTGTTGGAGTTTGATCATCAAGCATGTTTCATTGCAGAAATTAACGGGGAGCCAATCGGAATGGTCACAACGGTGCCATACAACGGATTTGGCTATGTGGGCAATCTCATTGTAGTAGAAAAACATCGAAAAAAGAAGCTTGGAACAGAATTGATGGAGTTTGCACTCAAATATCTTGAGGATAGAGGTGTCATGACTCAGATGCTTGATGGAGTGCAGGATGCAATAACATTGTATGAACGATTAGGTTTCAGAAAAATTTGCAAATCTCTGCGACTCGAAGGGATAGTAAAACCGAAGGAGTCAGAAGATGTCAGGTATATGACTGAGCGAGATCTGGTTATAATAGACCAGCTTGATACCCGGTATTTTGGATCATGTCGGAAACATTTTCTTCAGTCATTACTGACGCACTACCCAAGACTATGCAGGGTCCTGGATATTGATGGAGAAATGCATGGATACATCATGGGAAGTGAAAGGAGAGATTCTATTCGAATTGGACCCTGGGTTATGATTCATCGTTCCAACAGGGCTGAGGACCTACTAGCGTCCTTTGCTACAGAGACCAGTAATCAGGTTCTAAAGATTGGAGTTCTTGAGAGTAATAGTATGGCAATTCAACTTCTAAAGCGGCATGATTTCATTAATACCAACTATTCATGGAGAATGCTAAGAGGACCAGATGGTGATTGGACCCTTTCAAATCACCTCTATGCAATCTGCTCTCCAGCACGAGGGTAGTTTCTTCCTCGACGATACTTTGCATTTGCCACCATCTGACCCAGATTAAGTCTAGAGACATAATCCGCTATCAAGTGTGAGATGATAAAGAGTGATACAACAAAGATACCAATCACACTTAGGTCGAGAATAAGAGATGAATAGGTGCCTTCAACGAACATTCTAATCAGTGACCTATAGACATTGGAAACTGGTAGATACTCATTGAATGCATCAAATGTTGCTCCAACAAGACTCAAGGGAGCGATTCCGCCAGCAACAATCCAGTAGAATATCGCTCCAAGAGCTGCAACAGGTACAACAAAAACTGAGTTTCTAAGCATGGCTCCAGCGATGAGACCTATGCCTGAACTGAAAAGAGCCAGCAGAAAAGTCAGCGATAGGAATGTTAGAATATCTCCATTTGGCCAGACGCCAAATAGAAGGTAGCTAAGTAAGAAAAGGAACGGAACTGCTGCAAAGCTGACAACGACTCCACTAAACATCTTTCCCGTATAGATAGCACTCGGCGATTGATTTGATAGAATAAGCTCATCCATTGTATTCTGCTCAAACTCCTGTGTCATCGCAGACCCTGCCGCAAAGATAGCCCCAAACATCACTGAGTAGACCGAGATTGTCCAAGCCATGTATGCCAATCTAGGAGGAGTGAATGACCTCAAGTCCACCGTTTCAAAATCGACAAGAGAATGATTTAGGAGATAAGTTTGGTAGAATATGTCTAGTTTTCTTATAACCGGCATTCTGAGGTTTTTAGTGAGGTCTTCATGAATATTCGCAACTTGCACATGAATAGAAATTGATTCATTATTGCTCAAGGCATTTTCAAACCCATCAGGGATTGTGATTACAAGAAGGATTTCTCCATTCTGAAATAGATTGTTCGCGGTCTCTGCGTTCATTGGAATTGGATCTAATCTAGGTGGGATAGGATCGTTCTCGCCGA
>JAEORN010000144.1 GCA_016840825.1 Candidatus Thorarchaeota archaeon
ATTATGATTACAGGAACGATAATTGCTTCATCCGTGAGCCCATTCGAACCAATACTTCCAGAGGGATATCTTGAGGTAAGAGTCGAACCAGAGGAAGGAGTTGGCGATCCGAGAATATACACCATCGCACAACCACAACTTCTTGTTGGACCAATCAGATTCAGAACAGAGCCCAATCTTACAATTTTCGCTGACAAGGTCTATGTCCAACCTTCCTCATGGATGGAAGCTCCTGTATACAGAGATGTCCTAGAGTGTAGAAACCTAACTGTAGCACTGAAGAGCGGGAAGAAAATGATCGAGAACGTTTCCTTCTCAATTAAAGAGGGCGAAATGCTGGCTGTTATAGGAGAGTCAGGCGCAGGGAAGTCAACTACAATAAAGGCGCTTATAGGGGATATTCCAAGTACAGGGGTTGCTCGAATAGCTGGAATAGATTCTCGCAATGCTCAGAAGGTCCGGTATTTCTTTGGATATTGTCCTCAAGATCTGAACTACATGTATGAAACATTCACACCATTAGAGAATATCATCGCATTTGGCAAGCAATATGATATTCCCGAATGGCAATTGACTCAGGAAGGAAAGACGCTTTTACGAGACTTCAATATGCTCGAGAAAGGAAATAATCTTACAAAAGAGCTAAGTGGTGGCCAACAAAGAAGAACATCCATTGCGATCGCATTAGTACATCGGCCAAAAGTCCTGCTTATGGATGAACCTACTTCCGGCTTGGATCCAGACAACAGGAATGAATTATGGCATTTCTTGAATTACATCAACCAAGAATATGGCACTTCTATGGTAGTGATCACGCATTATCCAATTGAAGCTGAATTCTGTGACAAAGTTGCCGTCTTTATGAGAGGAAAAAGCTTGGTAGCCTTTGGATCACCAGCAAAGCTAAAGGAATCCATGCCATCAAGAGGGTTCTCAGTGGGCATTGTTCTTGAGGAGGTAGACCCTCGAGCTCGCAAGGCACTAGAATCAGTTCCAGGTGTGATGTTCGTACTACAAAGAGGAGAGCTACTCAAAGTTTTCACAGAGGAACCACTTCAAACCATCGCAGAGCGTTGCGTCACTGAGCTGAATGATAGGGAGATTGCTGTAAAGATCGTGAAAACAAAAGCAGTTGCAGATCTTGTTGATTATTATATCGCAATAACTAGAGGGCTCATCACAGGCATAATAGAGAAGTAGAGTAATTCGTGGAGGAAAGGGAATGGCACTGATACGAACCAAAGCATTGTTCCTAATTCTCATCATGGTAATCAGCACTATAGTTACTTTCACCCCAGTTCTCTCAGGATCTCCGAGCGAATTACAGCCTCAGGATAAGCTAGAGGATACTCTTGTGAACAAGACTACTAGCTCAGAGGAAATCGATGCCTTGGTCACATATAATGACGAAGTGATTGATTTCAAAATGAATGAGGCGATTTCCTTCACAGAGAATATAGCTGATGTCATTGAGGTCTATGAAGAGCTAAACATGATACGTGTAAGGATTCTTGGGACAGAATTACTTCGCCTTGCTAAATTGAGTCTGGTGTCAAGAATATCATCAAATGAGATGCTAGAAGTCAACCAGTTAGAACCATCAACCAACCATGTTCTCTCAGATGAAGAGTACATCTCATTTGCAGAAGAAGTAGGTGCAAAGGATCTCTGGGATGAAGGATACAACGGAAGTGGAATAATCATCGCAGTCTTGTCTACCGGTATCGATACATCACATCCAGACTTGAACGATTTTGATGACAATACCACTACATCAAAAGTCGCAGCCTATGCTTCCTTTGTCGAAGCAGACTCTCTTCCAATAGATATTCTAGGTCCAGGATCATATGCCGCTTCAATAGCAGCCGGAACAGGGAATGCATCTGATGGCTATTATGCGGGTATCGCTCCAGGGGCTATCTTACTTGCTGGAAAGGTTACTTTAGGTGGAATCCTAGCACTACCGAGCTGGATTGTGTCAGGGATAGAATGGGCATCGACAAACGGAGCAGATATCATTCTCCTTCCATTCAATACCTTTGGAGCACCAAATGATGCAGTTGCTCAAGCAATAGCCAAAGTTGTCAATAAAGGAATCTTTGTTGTTGCTGCTGCAGGAGATGATGGCCCTGACTATCTGACTATTATGTCACCAGGTGGGGGTTTGGAATGCTTTACTGTTGGATCCTATGACATAGAGAAACAAGAGGTGCCTTCATTCTCAGGTCGGGGTCCATCCCTATCGTTGAACACAAAACCAGATCTTGTAGCTCCAGGAGTTGGGATTGTCGGAGCCAGACTCGGTGGAGGATTGGGGGGTTTTGGCCTTGGAGATATTGAGCTTGGAGGTATTGGTGGCATGGGAGATCTTCTCGGTGGATCATCCGGAGAGAACATAGATGATTACTATAAGGTAGCTGATACTACCTCTGCATCAGCTGCGATAGTTGCTGGTGCAGCAGCAATACTCATGGGAGCAGTTGATAGGGCTACACCAATAGTGATTGGTAATGTCCTGAGAGATACAGCGACAAAGCTTCCTTACGGAGCAAATGATGCTGGTGCAGGACTTCTGAATCTAAAAGCAGCATTCAATTATCTCCGTCAGAGACAAACGCCAATTGAGCCACTTAATAGAACAACAGGATCGGCTCTCTTATCCTTTGGGTTCCTTTCTGCGTCAGGTAACAATGCTTCATCCATCCTAATGATGAGTAGCTATGGTACATCGACATTAGTGATGGATTCCCGACACGGAAACATGGATATTCACATGCTCATGGGTACATTCTATCTCAAATGGAATGACATGGATCCAACTAGTCTAATGAATTTCGAGGTGAAGAGAGAGCTTCATAGTGTCACTCTTGAAGGACTTACAGGACTTTTGGGTGGACTCTTAGGAGGTGCTGCAGGAGGCCTTGGAGATATAGGAGGGATTGGCGGCCTGGGATCTCTCCTTGGAGCTGGAGGAGATTCTAAGGGATATGG
>JAEORN010000145.1 GCA_016840825.1 Candidatus Thorarchaeota archaeon
GTCTCGGGTTTGGAGATATAGGGCTTGGTGACCTCGGTGATCTTGGTGGTCTGGGTGGACTTCTTGGAGGATCAATTGGTGAAACTTACGATGAGAATTATACAATAGCAGATACAACAACTGCATCTGCTGCAATCGTAGCAGGAGCTGCAGCTATACTGATGCAGGCCTTTGATAGAGCAACACCAATTGCTATTGGAAATATATTACGAGATACTGCTACTAAGATTCCATATGGTGCAAATGATGGGGGAGCTGGATTACTCAATCTTAATGCAGCTTTTAATTATCTGAGTACAAAACAGACACCAATAGAACCACACACCAGGACAACAGGTGCACCACTCTTAGCCTTAGGACTAATTAGTGCTTCAGGATCTGATGCCTCAACAACCATGCTCATGAGTAGTTTTGGAACAACGATTATTGCGCTTGATTCACGGAATCCGCAGGACTCAGGCGTACATATGATGATGGGCATGTTCTCACTCAAGTGGAACGAGATGGATCCTACAAACCTGATGATGTTTGATGTGAAGAGAGAGTTGCATCAAGTAGTGACTGCGTCACAGACTATGAACTATAATCGATATGTCGGAGTCCTGTCGTACGAGGATGAGGTCTTTGTTACCCTAGTTGTTGAATCGTATAACCTGACGGAATACTCAGACCTTCCACTCACTGCATTTAGAATAACTCCCTATATTCTCAATCTCGGGCTAGAACCTATAGAGAATGTGAGTCTTGCAGTATCGTACTCTCTGGATCTATATCTGGATGGGATTGATGATCACGGAAAGTACGATCTCGATAATGAACAATTATTCGCCTACGGCCTCTCCGAAGATTTTGGCAACTTCTATGTTGGGATGAACTCAAGTATTCCATTATCAGCTTTTGAGGTTGGTAATTCGTCAGACGTTTCATCTCATATCTCTGATGGAAATCTGACTGGCAGTACAACTTTCGATGGAAGTGTGGGTCTTGGCATGCAATGGGACTTTGGCACGGTTGATGTTAATGAGCCAGTAAATGTTACAATCGCAATGGGATTTGGAGAGAATAGAACTGTTCTCGATGCATCAATTGATGCAATGTGGATCAACGAAGTACCTCAGACTATTGCTGACCAAGGAGACCTCATAGTCGTAGAGGCGGATCTTCCTAGAATTGCAGAGGAAGGATTGACCTATGAATCACATGCAATCATAATGAATGTAGGAGAATCCAATTCGTCTATATTTGGAGCATTGATAGTGGCTGAGAGCCTGGATAATGCAGGAGCCTTGTATACAAGATATACTTCGTTTGAGAACATTCAGCCCTTTCAAGCAGTGAACATTTCAGCCTCATGGAGACCAGAGAGCAAGGGAATAAGAACAGCAATCTGGGCTACTGCAGCAAGTCTTCAGTCAGTTCTCGGACTCACACAGAATCTCAATACATTACTGCTAGGTGTATTAGATGATTTTCTAGTACGTGATGTGTTCGTAATCGATCCCATCTCATCAACCTCAGTCTTTCCAAAAGTTCTACCGTACGCCCCATTTGATGTGAGATTCCCTGCAGACTTTGGACTATATAGTTTCGTTCTCTCTACAACAGAGTCCTTGGGAAATATGACAATTACTAATCATGGTAATGCGTCTGATTGGGGAAATATGTCACTGACTGCAGCTGACACCATAGAGGGATTCTATGAATTCACAGCCTTTTTGATGGCACCTCCAATCGGTGTTGATGGATATCATAGATGTGATTATGTCATTGAGACCGAATACGGATGGACTACTAACATCACACTTGAGAGAGTCCTTGAGTACCCACGGGCAATGATGCTTCTTGATACTTCGCATGGAGGTGGATTTGGGGCACTCATGGGAGATATGAACTTAGGAGATGCAGGTGGACTATCAGGTGGCGAGGACACTTCAGGACTTGAGTTCCCACTTGCGCAAGAAGAGGAGAGTACACCCGATATGGGTGGAATGTCAATGGACTTCAGTCTGAATGACCTTGGTAGTCTTGGCTCACTGACAAGTCTTTTTGATTCATTTAGAATGACCACTTTCTCTGGTCTATCTAACATGAAGAAGGCAATGGCTAATGTAGGTCTAGATCTCATCGAGACACCAGGAATGGATCTAAACGCAGGCCTTCTTGCTCAGTTTTCGGCCGTATTTATCATCGCACCAACGGATGAATACAATTCAACAGATATTGGAATCTTGCGTGATTTTACAAGTAGCGGAGGAACCCTTGTCATCTTAGGAGATAATGATGATAATGCAAACATCTCCGCACTAAATCCATTACTTCTCGAGTATGGCTATTTCTTACATGGCTCTCATTCAGAAGAGAATACTACTGATATAGTTACAACCTCACGCCTAGGGTTAGGATTAGAGTCCGTCTGGCTTGGCGGCGGTACATACATCATGAACAATCAGTCCAATGCCCAACTACGACTCAATGGAAATAGTGTAGCTTTACTTGACCAGACAGACCCCGAAATAGCAATATTCGGCTCATCTAAGATATTCATGAACAAGAATCTAGTAAAATGTAACAACAGTATGCTTTTGGATAATTTGAATCAGTACCTTCTTAGAAATACACTAACAACCCAGACGAGTCTTTCTGAGAATACAACTCGATACCCATATGACAAGAGCGTCTATCTCAACCTGCAAGTGACGGATGTTAATGGGGATCCAGTAAACGACCTCTTTGTTGCTATCGTTTACGAACTGCCAAATGGCAATCTTTCTTTCTTCATAGCTGGCTTTGTTGAGGATGGACTCTACTCATCACAGTTCGCTCCTCGTACTTGGAAGGAGGAAGGTAGAATTCATGGTATCTTCATAATTTTGGGAACTGAAGATTATGCAATGACCTACGCAAGTGTGAGTTTTGATATCTACATTCCACCTGTGGAACCGGGACCTCAGGAACCATTCATCTGGCTTACAATGTCCCAGTTAGCATTAGCAACAGCTGTGACCGTCTTTGGTGGATTAGGAATGGTACTAGTCTACAATCGACGAAGAATGAAACGTAGATTACGAATTCCAGAGATTGATTCCGATTTGAATCGCGATATTGACTCAACACTAAATGCTCTCCTTGCTGCATTCATGCAACTTGAAGAACTCATCAAACGTGAGGACCTAGATCAGATACAGAAGATTGAGGCACTTCGCGTCTTGATGCAGAGTATCGAAGAAGGTAGGAAGATGTTCGACAGAGTCAGCGATAGAGTAGGAGGTGTCTAGTATGGTAAAAGAACAGCCTACTAAAGAGACACATCGCGAAATAGACATCATTGACCTGAAGGTAGCATTTGGTAAATTCTTTGCACTCAAAGGAGTGTCCTTCTTCGCAAACAAGAAAGAGTTCCTTGGAGTCATCGGAGCTAGTGGAGCAGGGAAGACTACAGTCCTCAGAATCCTCACCGGACAGATTCGGCCTACTGAGGGACAGGCATACGTAGGAGGTTATGATGTCACCAAGAAGGGATTCCTCATCAGCCTGCTCGTAGGGTATGTTCCGCAGCTTGAACACCTTAGTCTCTATTACGATTTTAGCGCACTTGAGAATGCCCAGTTCTTTGGAAGACTATACGGTCTCCGACCTAAGGAAATCGAAGCGCGTTCAAGGAATGTCCTTGGCATCCTTGGTTTTGATGAGGACCTGATGACCAAGCGGGTCAGTAGACTCTCAGGTGGAGAACGAAAGCGAGTCTCAATATGTCTAGGAATGATTCACGATCCACCAGTCCTTTTGCTCGATGAACCAACGACTGGATTGGATGCGCACCTGCGCCATGAGACCCTGAATTACCTGAAAGAATTGAATTTCAAACTAGGTACGACGATGGTCATCATCAGTCACGACCTAGAGATTGTTGATTATTGTACACGAGTATGTCTCTTAGAGGAGGGAGAAATCAGTCAGTTTGGCACTCCTCAAGAATTGATCGCATCACTCCCAGGAAAAGGAGAGAGTATCAAAATTACACTCCATGCAATGACACCTGAGATCATCAAACGTGTCGCATCAATTCCTGGAGTACAGTATACTGCTCAAGCTGGTAGAAACGCAATGAAGTTGTTTATCGACAACCCCGAGGACAACCTTCTACCAGTCATTCACCGCCTCAATGAGATGAAGATGCCCTTTGAAGGGGCGGAGATTGTAGAGGCAGACTTCTTTGATTATTTCCAAGTAAAACCATGGAAACAAAATGGGATAGGAGGAACCGCAAAATGAAACCCTATCATGCAATTGTAGCTCTAGCATTCGTCTGCGTTATCGCAGGCCTAAGTATCCAGGGAACAGGACCAGATATGGTCACTGTGTTGAACCCCGAATCATCACACTCCATAGCAGAGATTGCACCGTTTAACACTGCCTTGGTCTGGACCACGACAACTGGCTCACAGGTCAATGGTCTTGTGGTCGACAACTTCGATGCCGACGCATACGAAGAGGTGGCAGTCATCACGCAAAACGGTACGCTCTTTCTATTTGAAGAAGATAATACTTTGCTCTGGAAGTTGGCATTGGGCTCTATACCTCGTGCTATTGCAGCCATTGATGGGACTGCTAGTGCTGGTAAGGAGATACTGATTGGTACTGATGATGGAGTCCTCGTGATAGGTGCAAACAAAGCGGTTCAGATGAACATGTCCCTCCCAGAACCTGTCTATGCGGTTGCAGGTGGTCATCTAGATGGGGACGGACTGGAAGAGGTCATTGTGGGTTGTGATGACTTCTACGTGTATGCCTTTGAAATTGACACAACTCCCCTCTGGAGTTACCTCAGTAATGGAAGAGTACGACTCCTAGGAGGTGCAGACATCGACCAAGATGCTCGAACTGAGTTTGTGGTGGCATCTCAAAACAAGAAGTTCACCTATCTGGATGATACTGGTGCAATGGTCTTCGAGAAGACCACTGAGACTACAATCAATGTTGTAGGGATTGGAGACCTTGCAGGAACAGCTGATCTCGAGATGGTCTACGGAGAAACCAATGGAACACTCTCTGTCTGGGACACCACGAATACTCTCCTCTTTAACATTCAAGCAAATGAGAGTATCACAGCACTACGCGTCGGCGACCTCATCACCGGTGGGTACAATGAACTTGCTCTCGGAACTTCTGAGGCTGCGCTGCGTGTCTTCGATTCGACAGGTACACCACTCTGGAACAAGACCCTTGGTGGTCAGGTGAACTCTATCCTCTTCCCGAATGTTGGTGCGACACCTAATGCTCAGGTACTTGCAACCATCAACGGGCAAGTTACCCTCTATAATGCCACTGGATGGCGGTCTTACCAAGCAAACGTCCTTGGTCTCACACGGGCAATCACCTTCGGAGACCTCGATAACTTCGGTGGTGAAGAGTTCGTATACGGAACCAACGGCGGAACGGTCGCAGCCTATGGTCGGGACTTCGACAAAGACAGGCTTGCAGATGCCCGTGAGATACTCATAGAGGGCACGCTCTACAATGATGCGGATAGTGACAATGATAATCTTGATGATGGCGAAGAAGTTCTAGACTATGATACAAATCCCTTGTCAGCTGATTCGGACTCTGACAAACTCTCAGATTTCGCTGAGGTCATCACACACAATACCGATCCGAACGACCCTGATTCAGACAATGATAAATTAACAGACTGGCAGGAAGTGTATTTTGGGACTGATCCGAATGATGCTGATACTGATAATGATCAGCTCACTGACTATGAAGAAAATAACGAGACCCTCACGCTACCCACTGACCCCGACTCAGACGATAACGGCATCAATGATGCACAGGACGATAATGATGGTGACGGACTGACCAACATTCAGGAGGTTCGTATAACCAAGACAGATCCGAACGACGTCGATTCGGATCATAATACCATAACTGACTATTACGATGACCAGGATGGTGATGATCTAGCCAACTGGAAGGAGATTCAGCTTGGTACCGGAGTTTACGACCCAGATTCAGATGATGACTTGCTTCTGGATGGATATGAGGTCAAGACCAGTAAGACAAATCCGCTGAACGAAGATACTGACAATGATCAGCTAACTGATTATGAAGAGGTCATGATAGTCCATTCTAATCCACTTCTAGCCGATTCTGACGAAGATGGACTTGATGATTATGAGGAATACGTCACTTATGGCACGCTGGTGAATGATCCAGATTCAGACAATGATGATCTTTCAGATGGTGCCGAAGTTAATAACTACCATACTGACCCCCTAAATCCGGACTCAGATTCCGATAACATTCCAGATGGTGAAGAAGTTCATATGTGGGGTTCAGATCCAAACGCGGAAGATACAGATTTGGATGGGCTCCGAGACGATTTTGAAGTCTATGACTGGCACACAAATGTCACAAATAGTGATACTGATGGAGATACCTTGAATGACTATTTGGAATCTATCACCCTTGGAACAAATGCCACACTGGTTGACACGGATTTTGATGGGCTCCGA
Organism: Candidatus Thorarchaeota archaeon; assembly: GCA_016840825.1. The sequence continues at coordinate 6,513 of JAEORN010000145.1, forward strand.
GACCCTGATGAAGTCAAGTATTGGAATGCATCAGTAGCAATACAATTCGACTTCTTCTTCAAGAATGGAACAAGTGATTCATTCGCGGATCCTGACGGAGATAGGCTGACAAACTATCAGGAGATCTACCAGACCAAGACTAATCCCACCCAGATGGATTCAGGTGGTTCCCCGCTAACTGATGACCTTGAAGATTCCGACCTCGATGGAATCATAAACTACAATGAACTCTACGTCACCTTCACAAATCCCAGAGACCCAGATTCAGACGATGATAAGGTAAAAGATGGATATGAGTGGTATCTCCTTCACACCGACCCCAATGACGAAGATTCGGATGACGACGATATCACTGATTACGATGAAGACCTTGATGGAGACGGTCTTTCGAATGGAATAGAGTTGTATATCACAGGCTCTTGGGACAACGTGACTCACCTCTCAGGCACATGGTTCAACAGGACAGATTCAGACTTTGATACAATCTCAGATTACTACGATGATGAGGACGCTGACATGCTCCCCAACTGGTTCGAGGTCGAGATGACAGGGACCGATCCTCTATACAACGATACGAACGATAATGGCGACCTTGATTGGGAGGAAGACCCAGATAATGATGAGCTGAACAACTACGAGGAATGGCTCTATGAGTGCGATCCTCTAGATGCAGATTCAGATAATGATCAACTGACGGACGCAGAAGAGGTCTACGACACCTTCACAGATCCTAACGATCCTGATGATGATGATGATGGAATTCTAGATGGACAGGATGACCAGGACCACGATGGACTTACGAACATCGAGGAGATTCGTACCTACGAAACCAATTGTACAAATTGGGATACTGACTCTGATATGCTCCGAGACGGTCTAGAAATAGACATGGGGCTAAATGCTACAAATCCAGATTCTGATGACGATACGTTGTACGATGGCTGGTTCGACGCAAACGGAAACGGTATCTACGAGCCTTGGCTAGGAGAGCGTGGAGAAGATGTCAACAGGAACGGTATCGTTGACCCCACAGAAACCTCACCATTCGAGGCAGATACTGACCAAGACAATTTGGATGATGCTGAGGAATACTTCTACGGGACATCACCATTAGATCCAGACTGCGATGAGGATGATTTACTTGATGGAGACGAAGTTTACGAGTATTTCACTAATCCCTTAAACAATGATTCAGATTCTGATCTTCTTTCGGATTACATTGAAGTTGAGATTACAGGTACTGATCCTAACAATATGTGGTACAATGGCACTCACACCGATTACATGATTGATTCGGATCACGATGGAGTCATTAACGGTGACGAGGTGGACATCTACGACACATCACCGGGTGACATGGACTCTGACAATGATGGACTTACCGACGGTGAAGAAATTTTCATCTACTTCTCAGATCCGTTATCACGAGACACAGACGGAGATAAGCTTGAAGATTTCGATGAGATTCTGTATGGTACGAATATTCTTGTTCGAGATACTGATGCAGATCAGCTGGATGATTACGTGGAGATAGAACTCCTAGGAACAGACCCACTTAACGCCACATCTGTCATTCTAGGAGTGCTTGATGGAGACCTAGATTATGATTCAGATGGGCTAAGCAATGCCCTTGAAATCTATGGGTACTTCTCGAATGCAACGTACGAGGACACAGACCATGATGGACTTTTAGATGGTTTTGAAGTCTACACTTCTGGGTCATCACCCACTGACCAAGACTCGGATAATGATGGAGTCAGTGATTATGATGAATGGACCATTTGGCACACAGACCTAAGTTCCACAGATTCGGATTCTGACGGCGTTAGCGACTACATCGAGATATACGTGTCAATGTCATCACCCACGAACTGGGATACTGATTCAGACCAGCTTAGCGATGGTGAAGAATGGAATACCTATGGAACCGATCCAAATCTGGCAGATACGGATTTCGACCTCATTAATGATAAGGATGAGATTGAACTGGGAACTGATCCTCGATTAAATGATACAGATGGGGATGGTCTTTCAGACTGGGAAGAATGGCAGATTTACGATACTGACCCTCTTGAAGCAGATGTTGACCAAGATGGACTCAATGACAAGGAAGAGCTCGAGAATGGTACTGACTGGGAGAATTGGGACTCAGATTTTGATACAATCTCTGATGGTGATGAAGTAAATATCTACGAAACTGATCCTCTCAACGATGACTCTGACTTTGATGCGTTAGCAGATGCAGATGAGATATTCAACAGCCATACTGATCCAAATATGGACGATACTGATGGGGACGGCATACCCGACAATCTGGATGATGAGGATGCAGATGGAATCAACAATGAGGATGAGATTTACCTCTATGAAACCAACTGTACCATGGTCGATACAGATTCTGACCTTCTATCGGACTATTATGAGATCTTCGTAAGCGAGACCTCACCTCACGAATGGGACACTGATGAAGATGGGTTGAGTGATAGGGATGAGCTGTTCTATTGGTCCAGCGATCCCCTCAAGAGAGACTCAGACTCAGATGGGCTAGAAGACGGCGAGGAGGCCTTAACATGGCATACCTTGCTGAACAGCTCGGATACAGATAACGATAATCTCAGCGATTACGATGAAATCAAGGTCTTCGAAACCGATCCCCTCCAATGGGATACAGACATGGATTCTGTCAGTGATGGGGACGAGTTGAACATCTACAACACATCACCCCTACGAGAAGATACTGACTCAGACAAACTACCTGACAACATGGAGATCTTTGGATTCAATATGACTGTGTATGTCAACGGTACGCCTGAGATACGAGAGATACCAGCTGGTGCTCTTAATCCTCGAAAGGCTGACACAGATCTTGATACACTCACTGATTACGAGGAAGTATATCTGACCTTCTCCGACCCCACACTCTTCAGCACTCAGGGTGATGGCATCTCCGATGCAGAGCAGGACCTTGACGGAGACATGCTTACTAATGCCCAAGAGATACGCCTGACCAAGACATCGCCTAATTTGGCGGACACAGATGGAGATGGTAAAAATGACGGAGTAGACGATGAGGACAGAGACCTATTGACCAACTGGGAAGAGTGTGTCTTAACGAAGACAGACCCAAGAGACCCTGATAGCAATGATGACGGAGTCTCAGATTACAATGATGATGAGGATAACGACGGTCTCTCGAATGGTGAAGAGATCAATGACTACTTCACAGACCCATTGAAGCGAGACACGGATCAGGATCACTTGAGTGATTTTGAGGAAGTTGATGAGTACGGAACTTCACCCATTCTGAAGGATACTGACAACGATCTGTTGGAAGATGGAGAAGAGATTCTAGACTTTGAGACTAATCCCCTACTGAACGATACAGATTCTGACTTTCTCTCAGATTACGAAGAAGTATTCCTGACTGACACTGACCCGAACGACCCCACAACAAACCTAGATCCCTTTACTGAGCTACCTGTCGCTGATGGAGACTGGGACAGTGATTCTGATGGTATCAGTAATTTAGATGAGCTCAGGATATGGGGCACTCTACCAAATGACCCTGATTTTGACAATGATGACCTAGAGGATGGTCTGGAAATACTCCTGGGGACAGGTCTCGATGTACCAGACTCTGATTTCGACCAATTGTTGGACGGAGAAGAATACAAGTTCTACGGGACAAATCCATTGTCAAACGATACTGATTCCGATAATATCTCAGACTGGGATGAGGTCATGACCTACGAGACTGACCCGACATCTTTTGATTCTGACCAAGACTTGCTTAGTGATTACGCTGAGATCTTCATCTGGGGAACGGATCCAAACAGCTCAGATACAGATTTGGATCTCTTAACAGATAACGAAGAGGTTGCTATCTATCACTCTGACCCACTGTCGAGAGATGGAGATGAAGATGGACTGAGTGACTATTTCGAAGTCTTCACTAGTCATACAAGACCTCGCGATAATGACACAGATGCAGATATGATCGGAGATGGTGCAGAATGGAACATCTACGGAACGGACCCACTTCTACCTGATACAGACCTTGATGGGCTAAGTGACTACGATGAAATTTTCATCTACGGTTCGAATCCTTTGTCGCAGGACTCAGATGGAGATGGCATTCTGGATGCAGCAGACTTCATGCCTACTGTGCACTGGATATATCCACTTATCCTCGCAGGAATCGGTCTCTTTGGTCTTGCAATAGTTGCCAAACGAGTGAAGGAGACCTACTTTGTGGATGAATTCGTCACCACTGCAGAACCAGCCAGCCTTGGACTTGAACCCGGCATGGATATCGCTGTGGAGTACAAGATTCGCGGTGGACTCGTGGTGTTTGGCGTGGTGATACGGAATGGCTCGAAGGTGCCAATGCATAATGTGCAGGTGGTGCTGGGAGTGCCAGACCTGACTGACACCATCAAGACTGAGACCATTGGCGAGGTTGTTCCCGGCACGGTCTCTGTGGTGGAGATTGAGTTCGAGCTCCAGCCTGGTGCAGAAGGTGAGCTTGTTGGCATGGTCGAGTACGACAGTGTCGAGGGCGAGCACAGGATCGTGAACCTGAAGCCAGTCAGGATTGTTGCTTGAAGAACGAAATACACAAGATTCAAGACTCCAGAGGCAGAACAGTATTTGGTGGGATTCTTGGCATCAAATAGAACAGTTCTCCAGTATAGAAACATGAGGTATGGAGAACAATATCATCCAGCTATGGCATGGGGAAGATGGATAGTTCTAATATGTCTCATATCCATGTTCATTGCTGCTGTCACTGGAATCATTCCAGCAGCTCTGGAGCCTCTGTTCATACTCGTTTTGTTCTCGGGCATCCTCTTTGGAGCAATACTGAGTTTTTCCGGATACTTCAAATCAGTTGATAGACAGGCATATCCATTTATGGTTGTGATGATTTGCATCGCGTTTACTGCCGTGATAATTTATGCTCTTACAAGAGGATAAAGCCAGTCAGGATTGTAGCTTAAAGCGCTTCAACTTCATGAATCTGCTTGGAAAGATGATCAAGGACGAGCTTGATATCAACCAGAAGCTCGACAGAGGCTAGAAACAGAATCACTATGACATCGGTTGCAAGGTATGTAGTTCCTATGAAAGGAAATATGAAGACCCAGAGTACAATGCTCATCACACCAATCCACGCATAGCCTAGTTGATTCGACCTTTCTTTCGGAATCACTACAAGTACAAGTCCAATGATATCGATACCTAAGATGAAAAGAAATCCGAGTGGATATTCAAAGTTAGGATATAATTCAACTGCTGACAACCCAAACAAGGTGAATAGAACAGCATCACGAGCAAAATGTGTACATTTCAGTAGAGTATGACAATTTATTGCCACTTGATGA
>JAEORN010000146.1 GCA_016840825.1 Candidatus Thorarchaeota archaeon
AATGAGAATCGATTATCTCTAGAAGAGGTTCATAGATTTCCAACGAAGGGATTCTATGACTGTGGCATCTTTCGATGGGATCTTCCCTCATATTGGGAAGAGATCAAGATGGGTCTAAAGAGAGCCTCAATAGATAGAGACTTCAAGATTCAAGGCATCGGCGTCGATTCATGGGGTGTCAACCTAGTCTATTTGAACCAAGACTATGAATTGGTTTGCTAGCCATTTCACTATAGAGATGGCTTAATTCATACTGGCGATGAGGAAATGAGAAACGCGCTAGACATGCATAGAGTGTACGAAATTACAGGTATACAAGAAGTACAGTACAATGGACTTGTTCATCTCTTTGGAGTCAGGAAGTTGTATCCAGATGTATATGCAAAAACAAAAACAATTGTTATGATTCCTGATTACATCAATTATCTCCTCACAGGGAAATTAAATACTGAATATACAAACGCAACAACAACACAATTCTTTGATTCAAGGAAAAAGAAGTTCTCAGACGAGATTCTGCAGGAACTCGATTTGACCTCTGAATTTTTTCCACCCACACTGAATCCTGCTACAAAGATTGGAGATCTTAGAGAACCGCTTCAAAATGAACTGGGACTCCCTCCAATTCCAGTATGGACTGTAGCAAGCCATGATACAGCTTCAGCTGTGGTTAGCGTACCTGCAGAAGGAGAGAACTGGGCATTTGTATCTTCAGGAACATGGTCACTCATTGGAGTTGAAATCGAATCCCCAATTATCAATAAGAAGAGCAAGAGATACAATTTAACAAACGAAGGAGGAGCATTTGGTAAAATCAGATTACTCAAGAATGCGATGGGACTATGGATCATTCAAAGATGCAGGGATATTTGGATGCAAGAAACAGGATCTCCAATCTCTTACGAAGAGCTTTCCGAGGAAGCAGAGCATCAAGGTGTTAACCACATCATTGATGTAGATGCCCCAGATTTCTTTAATCCTCCTAATATGATTGAAGCTATTGATCGGTATTGTCTTCGGAATGGATTTGACGTGCCTGAGAATAGAGGGCAGTACATACATTTGGTTTACAATTCATTAGCTGCAAAGTATCAGTCTGTAATTGAAGAGCTGGAAACAACTATTGAGAAAACCATTAGACGCCTATACATCGTAGGTGGTGGGTCACAAGATACTGTCCTTAATGGAAGGATTGCATCTAGAATGAAAGGAATCGAGGTATTTGTAGGGCCCACAGAAGCAACTGCTATTGGTAATATCATGATGCAAGCATATGCTAAAGGGATTCTATCCAGTCTCGGGGAAATTCGTTCAGTAGTTAGAAATTCCTTTGATATTCAGCAATGTTGAAGATTTACCCAATCTGCTGAGTAATGTATTTACATATTTTATCGATGCCTTTTCTGCTCTCAGGTGCGAATTGGAAAAAGATTGTGAAAACATGTGGCATATCCTTCCAGATATCGAGGGTCACATCAACACCTTCGTTCTCTGCTTTTTCTGAGAGTCTTACTGAATCATCAAGAATCATTTCAGATGTTCCGACTTGAATAAAGAGTGGAGGTAGTCCATGTAGGTCTGCATAAAGCGGAGAAATCAGTGGATTCATTGGATCATGTTCTCCGATGTACTGCTTTACGAGGAAAGCCATTTCTTCCATACTTAAAATCGGGTCAATCTCTGCTTTTGTGATCATTGTATCACCTGTGCCAGCAAGATCTGTCCAAGGCGAAAGGCACACCGCGGCTGCTGGTAAGTCCTTTCTTTCGTCTCTAAGTTTCACCAATGTGGACAAAACCAGACCTCCTCCTGCAGACTCTCCGAAAAACAATATTCGCTTTGGAAGAATCCTTTTCTTCTCGGTTATCCATTCATAAACAGATAATGCATCATTGAGTGCCGCTGGAAATGGATTCTCAGGAGCTAATTTGTAGTCAATGAGTAAGAATGGAATCTTCGTCTTCATAACAAACTGTGATACGAAAAATCTTGATAATTCCAATTGCCCAGCAATGTACCCACCACCATGTAGATAGAAGACAACAGAATCATGATGTGTGTCCTTATGAGATATCCATTCAAGTGGGATGGATCCGGCATGATCTGGTGTCACCTCAATGGATTCAGGAATTATAGGGATTGAAGACGCTAGACTATCCATACCCTGACGATATGCTGTAACGCTGAGTTCTTTGGGTTTATCCTTATTCTTACGAAGTTGGCCAATCACTAGCCGCATTCGGAGGCTAACCATCTACCAAACATCCTCTCCTTTAATCGAATATACACCACTTTGTGCTTCAAAATAAATGCAATCACCTCTTTGCTGAATGCTGTTGATTCCTTCTTGTTTCAACTGCTCAGGAGTGATACCAGTTAGAACTACTGTAGCGGTGGTATTTGCAGGAATCTCGAACTGATACTGAATCTCTTGGTTTTCTCTTGACCATGAGAAATGAATAGTTCCGTATGGGGATTCAAACTTCGCTTCAACATTGGTCAGACCACCTCCGATTTTTGGATCGAGATAGAAGTGCTTGAAACCAGGATTATCGAAGTCAGGTTGTATCCCTGCGACAGCTGTTATTAGCCAACTAACAACAGCTCCATACGAATAGTGATTGAGGGATTCAAATGGCTCACCATCTTCTTTGATTCCATACCAACTCTCCCAAATTGTTGTTGCTCCTTTAGTAACAGCGTACAACCAGGAAGGTGGAGTTGTCTGTGTCAGTAATTTATATGCGGTTTCCAAGTATCCATGTTCTGTGAGAACTCCACATAGGAATGGTGTAGAAAGGAATCCAGTACCAATATGATAATCCTTCTTTCTAACCAACTCGTCAAGCTGCTTGGCAACACTGGCAGTATGTTCTGATGGAATCAGACCTAATGCAAGTGGCCGGACAATGTTAGCTTGTTTCTTTGTCCTAATTCTTCCTTTCTTCAGGTACCTCTTCTGATAGGCTCTCATAGCCTGCTCTGACGCTATCTTGCTGCTAGAGGAATCTTCTATTTTTCCGAGATACTCTGCAATTTCAGAGAAAAGGCGATTAGAATAAGCAAAATATGCAGTGGCGACCTCAGGATCCGAAAGAATCAGTCTTTTGATTATACCAGCAAATTGACGAGTACGTGATTTTACCCAAGGTTCCATCCACTCTCCCCAATGAGAACCAGTATCCCACATGTTACGCAGCATTTCACGTTTGGTCGGAGTCCAATTTAATGGGTTAATCTTTCGAATCCAGTGTATCTTTTTCGCTCGTTTCTGTTGATACTCTACCCAAGCCTTCATGCTCTCATAGTGCTCTTCTAGTATCCTTCTATTCCCATATATTTTCCAGATGGTCCAAGGGATTATGACTGCCGCATCGCCCCAACCAGCTGAGCCTTCAACAAATTCTAAAGCTCTCTCAACAGGTACAATGTTTGCAACACGACCATCATCTCTTTGAGTTAGCGCTACATCCTTCATCCACTTCGAGAAGAATGCAGATGTATCCATCAGGAGTGAGCCCGTGAATGTAAATGCTTGTGCATCTCCAGTCCAGCCGCTACGTTCTCGCTGAGGACAATCAGTTGGAATATCCAAGAAATTGCTCTTTTGGCTCCAAAGTGCGTTACTCATGAGCTGGTTGATCATCGTATTCGAGCAACTGAATTCACAAATCTTCTCCATATCTGAATAGACAGCTATTGAAGTGAATTCTATGGAATTGATTATGTCTTCAAGGGCATTATCAATCTCAACCTTGACGAATCGATATCCTTTCACTGAGAACTTTGGTTTACAGATTCGAGGTTTTCCGTCATGGATATAGGTGTCTAGTTGAAAGTCGCCCTTTTTCTTATTCATATGCTCCTGTGTGAAATTACCATCCTTGTCTAGAGATTCTCCATGTATCAACCGAATTATCGTGCCTTCAGGAATCCCTTCATTAATAGATATCTCTACATATCCAGCAAGATTCTGCCCAAAATCCAAGACCGTTTCTCCAATTGGTGTTTTGATAATCATTGGTGAGAATCGCTCTTTCTCTCTAACTACTACACTACTACTTGCAACTACTAAATCAGTTGGAAACTCTACACACTTTGCATGATGCCACTCGTCATCGTTAAAACCATTAGAGGACCAGCCTGACATTTCCCTCCTTGAATCATAGATATCACCTACTTGCAAATCTGATATTCGAATCGGTCCATCTGATGAGCATTTCCAAGAATCATCAGTAAAGATAGCTAAATCTCCATTTACTTCAATTTGAGCGAGCAATGCAATCCGCTCACCAGAAATGTTTCTAACTCCGCCAAATCCAACCTTTCCCCGCCACCAGCCATCACCCAGGATGATACCGATAGTATTACGACCTTCTTGAATAAGCGAGGAAATGTCATAGACTTGATATTGAATTCTTTTATCGTATTGAGTTCTACCTGGTGTGAAGTATTGGTCGCCCACTCTTTTTCCATTGATCCAAGCTTCATAGAGGCCATGAGCTGTGATGTATAATCGTGCCTTCTCTACTGGTTTAGAAATATCAAATTCTTTCCTCAAGAGAGGGGTAGGTTGGAATTCCTCTGGATCAATATCTCCCTCAGGGTCAATCCATTTTGCTTTCCAATCATCAGTATGTAAGAATCCCATCTCCCAGAAGGTAATATCACTCCACTCAGATTCATTACCAAGCTCATCCCAAATCCTTACTCTCCAGAATATCCTTTCGCGAGACGATAGACTAGGTCCACGATAAGGTATGTATATTGATTGCTCTGATTCCACTTTGGACGAATCCCAGAGCATATCATCTAAACCAAAGTGCTTAGTTCTAGAGCTTTGAATCTGATATGCTGTCTGCCTAGAACCTATCCGATCTGAGATAAGTTTCCAACTTAGCAGAGGTGGAATCGCATCGACTCCAATCGGATTCTCTAGGTTTTCACATCGTAGTTGAGAAATTTTCAATTTCATCGAACGCTCCATCAAAGGTCCATTTCATCATCAGGAACACTCGATGTGGGTGCTTCCGACACTTCCATTAATCGTGATTTATGGATCTGTTCGATTTCTCTCTTCAGCTCCTGCAACACTTCTCCGTGCAATGGATAGATTATCATAAAGAGCAATCCAATGGCCATGAAAACTGCAGGTATAGCAAAGAAGAGGAGTTTGATACCAAAGAGTGCGGTCTCAGTTTGGATATCAGTTCCAGTAACATATCCAAAGTATCCGAGTACGAAAGTTGCTATGATTGGTCCAAGACTGTTAGCAGGTTTGGTGAAGAAGGCATTGATTCCAAGAAACATACCCTCACGTCTAGTATC
>JAEORN010000147.1 GCA_016840825.1 Candidatus Thorarchaeota archaeon
AGCGTCATACTCACGGACCTCACTTGGTGATCCATAATCATAGCTCCCCACGCTCTGATCAATGATCACACAACGGTTCCAATCAGTCTCGATGATTCTAGCGAATGAGTTCTGATTCTTTTGCAGCCAATCTCTCAGTAGTTCTACCCGTGGGTGCGAAGGCAGTCCGCAGGCACTGCGAAAAGCATACCATGCAAGGTGGGGATGAATTTCCTTTAACTTGGTCAGGGTATGCCATGCGGGTCCTTCAGATATACGAAGATACTTGTTATCAGGTTCAAGAGTAATCTGATACGCCGACATGCAGACACTCATCGCAAGACGCATGCAGATAAGGGGGAACAGAACTCTCAGCTCGTCCTCAGTGAGAGGGAAGATTTCATGATATCCAGCAACTATTGTCATAGCAGTTGATAATGGGTCCTTCTTGTCAAGAATCGCATATGCAATGCCAACTGCGAGATCAGAGATTGTTACGGTATGGATCATATCTCCGAAATCAATGATACCAAATTCTCTTCCTTCATCAGACCAGTGATTGTTTACTAGGACATTGTAGTCATTGGCATCATTATGAGCCACACCTGTCTTCAGTGAGCTCATTCTGGGAATGACCTCTTGCTCGAATAACGATCGCATCTGATCTACTATCCTTCGTTTCTCTGTATCCTTGATGAGGTCCCTTCGTTCAGTTACGATACGTGGAGCATTCTTCAAATCCCAGACAAAGTCACGATGTACTTCAGGATGATCAAATCCTTCAAGAGCAGCTGTAAGAGCACCCAAGAATTTCCCATAGTCAATGAGCAAGCCTTCAGAATGAGGAGTGATTTTAGCAAAAACAGTTCCAGGTATGTAATCAAGCAAGCGAACATAATGAGCATCTCCATTATCATCTTCAACACTAGATGTGATTTTACCGCTCTTTGCAGGAATGATATGGGGAACTGAAAAGGAGGGATTCTTTTCTGAGATGTACATCATTGCCTTATTCTGGAAATCGATTACTCCCTCTGTGTCATATGATGCAGATATCTTCAGAATGAATCGAGGAATATAGTCTATAGAAATTAGGTAATTCCGATCCCTTTCGCTAGGGAGTTCACTGAAATCTCCTTCAATTCCAAAGAGCTCAAGGGCGATTTGCTTAGCATGATCCTCACTAAAATTGGGACGCTCCTTCTCTTTTCTTGTCACTGACGAGTCCACCATCTGATATCAAATTGGCACTTCCATAAATAATGAATGGAAATTCAATTCAGCTTTCAGTAGACTCCTCTATCTCCTCAATGATTGATTCTTCTATAAGCGAGGCATAATCATCTGGACGACCTCCACTTGTAGAAGTATCGAGTTCCAGCAGCATATTCCGATTTAGGTACATATAGTACAGACCCCATAAAGCGAGCAACAAGAAGTATACATATCGATACCAGAAGAACACGGCAGTTGCCATCAATACTACAAACAGATGATGAGGTCGAATCTTGAAGGGATCTCGTGATTTGAAATGGAAATCCTTGATATCAAAAAGAATCGAAGCAAATGGCATCAATGTCAAGAGATAGAACTTGTAGGTACCTCGAGGATAAAAGAGCTGGACACATAACACGACCAGAAATGCCAGTATAATGAGCTGTGTGAAGAGTCTCTTGCTTCTGAGCGTGAAGTCCTCCGTATCACCCACTGCTGGTTTGAAAACGATATATCCTCCATACAGGCCAATGCCACAAATGATGAGGGGAATGTAATAAATCATCAACCACGCAATGATATCCGTGAACCACTTGGGTAACCCCAACCAGAGGAAGAATGTATTGAAGTGAACGGGCATCGATAATGCTGGAATGAAGACCATCAATAAATCAACAGAACCAGTATGCTCTAGTATCCGAGAAATATAGCCTTCCGCGTCAATCAGCAGAAAGGGAAGAGAGCCTAACAGCACGATAGTGGTGTAGATGAATGTGTACTTGATAAATTGAAGAATGCCATCCTTCAGGTCAGCTTGATATTTCTTAATCAGATAGATGGACAATAATGGAAAGAAAATCACAGAGAACTGTTTCACAAGGGTTGCAATTGCTAGAGTCCCTATAGCATATTGATCTTTATCCTCGAGTGCAAGAAGGAATGACAAACTACAGAAGAACGTGTATATTGTTGGATTCAACCACATGAAACTGCCATAGATTACAGTAATTGGGTTGAGCAGGTAAACCATCATCGCAAAGATGGATTTCTTCTCATCACCTGAAAGAATCATCACCATTCTCTGGACAATAGCACCTGTAGCCATATTGAAGGCGAATAGTGGCACTCCTGGCAGCCAAGAAGGAACATATCCGAAAATGGAAACTATGTAGATCCAGAGGGGGCTATAGATGTAAATGAATAGGTTATCACCATATGGATATGAGCCTTCTAAGAGTTGGGGAATCCATGCCAGGTAGAAATACTGATAGTCATTATACATCTCGACCTGAAAAGTTGAGAGGAAGATATCTGGGAGTCCTAGGCTGTACCGCACGAGGGTTAAGGTGCGAACAATAAAGAATACAATGTTGATACCTAGACCTAAGCAGAAATACCGTTTCCAGCCCTCAAAGAAGACCGCACATCCAGTTAGGAATATGAGAATTCCAGCGAATCCCGAGAATAATGTGGGAAAGTGAGTGTCTGGAATTACTGAATAATATGCATTCCAGAGGTATGTTTCGTTCTCATAGCTCAGGATGACTAAGTATGCTTCAAGGTGTTCAATTGTATCAGTATAGGTTGCTCTCGATTGATTACTGAAAGTGAACAAATAATCAATCTCATCTATCGGTACGCCATAGAGAAAATCTTGGTATTCGTTCAAACCAATCAGGTAGACGTCAAAAAGTGAATCACGACCTAGCTCAGGTCCAAGAACATCCAACCTGAATGAGTAGGTACCTTGGAATGTCAGAGGTTGGATACGAATACTTGTTGTTCCATAAGGCGAAACGGAGTAACCAATCTCGCTTCTACTGCTCCCAGGATTCATAAAATGCAATCCAAAACCTATCAGGGCTATGATTATTCCCGTGATGATTATCCCTTTTCGGATAGACTGAGAGATCATTAGGACTCCAACCCCTGTAATTTGGTGAGAATCCAAGATATTATAGTTGGGGTACAAGTTTTCAACTATTATCTGTGGGATCAAAGTCTAATGAAAAGGTCTTTTCTATCCATTCACCGACCTCTGAAGGATCAGTGGGTTGTGCATCACGGTCGGGGTCCTCTTGACGTTTCTGCTCCATATGTTTGGAGAGATCCTCTACCAATGTAATATCGCCATCAAGTATAGAAATCTGTAAGACTGTACGGTATGCTATGGGTCTCTGAAATCCCATGTGCACATACATTCCCTGAATGAAGTCCTTTGCTAGCAAGAGAGTACCAGTAAAGTCTGTTTTCAGTCCTAGATTGTTATAGGTGGAAGTGAAGAAATTTTGCTCCTTCACGGGTTTTACTCCGTTCACTTCAATTGGTTCTCGGGCATTTACCTCCATCTTATCGAGAATCAATTTGCCATCGATACAATCATAATACATGACATAACCACGCCAACATGCTGTACAACTGGAGAAGGCGTCTATCCCAAAAGATTCAGGAGTGAAAAGTCCTGTTCCATCCAAACCAACAAGGTCGTAGACTTCACCCTCATAGCGGAAAACATCAGGTATCTGACCAGTCATAAGACATCAGTCAACTCGTATCATGAATTCAAATAAGGTATATGTGGATGAAAAAAAGGAGGGGTTCAAAGACTCAGCTTTGATGTACCCCCTGATTGCTGTCTGAACTAGATATTCCGAGAGGGGGTTCACGTCCTTTCGAGTTCTGCCCTAGCTCGATCATTGCCTGATCGATTACACAATCAAGATAACACATTGTGCTTCACTTTCGATTTTGATTTGGAGAGACCTTTTCTCCAATAAAATACGTAGAATTTTCATTATTGAAGTGTATTGGTCAACGTCATTCTTTGGATTTCGATTTCCTCACCTTTGGAATAACTGCATTGAGCCTTATTCGATTTGAATCAAGATAGGTATCCATAACGAACATCGTGAGTGTCCGATCTACAGCAGGCATCTGCCTTAGAAAATCAACGATGAACCTGTTCATTTCCTCAACATCATGAGTTCGAACCTTGAGAAGGACATCGAACTCTCCACTGAGTACATGAACTGACTGCACAAATGGATGCTCTGCGATTTCCCTACAGAATTCCCTTTGAGATATCATCTCACGTCTTCCTGGAACTCGATAACGAACCGTAATCAGAACCATAGCTACAGTTGAGCGTCCTACCGTTGAACCATCGACTATTGTTGTATAACTCTTGATTACCTTTGAGTCTTCAAGTGCTTTGATACGATTATGCACTGTAGAGATACCTTTGCCAACCTTTGTGGCGATATCACCGATTTTCATCCGTGCATTCTCCTGCAGAAGATCAAGTATCTTGATATCAATATCATCCAGTTTTTCTGAAAATCTTTCAGTCATGGATATGAAATGCTGAAATTTATTGAAATATTTTCCGTATTTTATGGAATAGTCTTATACTCCAATTCTATGCAGATATTTCAAATTCTAATTGGTGACATTTATGGAAAAAACGAAAGACCTTGAGTTCGTTAGAATTCTATTTACCTCAGTACTTGGAAAGACCTACAGCATAGAGATATCCCCAGAGGGATTGGATGAGCTATTCAGCAATGGAATCTGTTTTGATGGTTCATCAGTTACTGGTTATTCTAATGTGAACTCAAGTGATCTCGTTTTACGACCTCTTGTCGATGCCCCACTTCCATCTACATGGGACCCTTCGATGGCAATAGTCCCATGTGGAGTATATGAAACATCAAGTGCACCTCATCCGTGCGACCCAGTTTCTGTGCTATCACACGTCGTGTCAGAAGTTCATAGATTTGGATTTCAATTGATGGTTGGTTTTGAATTGGAATTCTTTCTAGTTAGAAGAGAGAAGGACATCATCACTCCTGCAGATGATGGAGGTTACTTCTCAACCACTGCTCGTGATAGTGGTCACCGGATTCGTCGAGAATCCATCCAAGCCCTTAAGCAAATGGGTATCAAAACAACAGCTCATCATCATGAAGTTGCCAATGGTCAACATGAGATAGGACTCAAACATACAACAGCTGAAAAAGCAGCACTCTCACTGATGCTGGCTAAGCATGTAATTTCTGATATAGCGCACAAGTACGGTCTGATTGCCACGTTCATGCCAAAGCCTTTCGAAGGAATGAATGGAAGCGGCATGCACATTCACCAAAGCTTGTGGACCAAGGACCTGGAAGCCAATCTATTCAGCTCTGAACAGCCCTCCGAGATATCTTCTATTGGGGAAAGCTATCTTGCAGGAATATTGATGCATGCAGGGGCGTTATCAGCTATAGTTGCACCGACGGTCAACTCCTTCAAAAGACTCGTTCCAGGATTTGAGGCCCCCACCCGGATTGCCTGGGGCCCTAAGAATAGGACAACCATGCTACGGGTACCACATTTCAATGGCTCGCCATCTGCAGCAAGAATCGAGTTCAGGTGCCCCGATCC
>JAEORN010000148.1 GCA_016840825.1 Candidatus Thorarchaeota archaeon
ATCAGACGTGCAGCCAATGAGGCAATTGCAGTTCTTGAAAACGATAATGATTCACCAGCAGTCAGAGCGCAAAATGCCATTGCGATACTAGATGAGCCTAGTCAGGACCCAAATTGTCCTAATCATGCTAGAACAAAGATCTGGCATGTTTCCAGCTTGCTGGAACCAATCCGTGACTAGCTCTTGTGCGGACCAATAAAAGAGTGTATGAACTCTCCTTCAAGGAGTAAGTTTCGTTGGCATCTATAGCACGGATGGAAAATGCGTGATTAAGGCACGGATAAGAGGAATCTATTCACAGTCACTAACGCAGATTATGCTGCAGAACCATTTTGATATGGTTCAACCAACCCCAGAAGTGGCTAGAAGATTTGGTCTTCCTTACCGTGCAGATATTCCGGACGTGGATATTTGGGATAGAAGCGACTTACAAGGAATCGTCGCAATTGCCTATGAATCGGTGCTAAAGAAACTCACAGAAGTCCTTCGTAGAAGACTTGGTTGGGTTATAACACGTACACCTCGAGTCGCTAAGAGTTCAATCTACAAGGGAGTGGTGATGGGGAAGGATGAGAAGACTGGACATATTCGTGTGAACCTTGGTCCCATCTCTGGATTATTGCCAGACAAATCCGTAGAAAAGGGAAAGTCAATAATGGTTCAAGTTCGTGCTCATGATTATGGCAGGAAGGCTCCAGTGTTGTCATCCAGTATCACGATTCCTGGTAGAGCTGCCGTATTGTTGCCAGATCCTGTGGTCCGTCTAAGCACGAAAATCAAAGGACAAGATGTTCGTAATAATCTCACTACATTAGGTAAGAAACTACGGGTCCATACTGAATCATGGGGAATTCTCTGGAGAACATCAGCAATCAAATTGACTGAAGAAGAACTTTACAATGAAATAGAAAATCTTCTGGACACCGCGCAAAAGATAGAAGATAGCTACAATATAATCGCAGAAACAGGCCTTCTTTTCGAAGGGACTAGCAATGCGGATATCGAATTCCCAGCAGAAGTAAAGGATGCTCTCGATAAGACTCGAGCCAAAATTAGACCTACAATTGACCATCATCACTTCTACAAGAGCGCAGGATATGCTCCATTGGTAGATTTCGCAGAAATGATGGTTGAAGATAGACCTACAGAAAAGGACTATGTCAAATCAAAGCTTGACAAGGTCATCAGCTGGGACATGCCAAAAGTGGATGAACCTATCAATATTGTTCATACGAAATTAGATGGCCGTTGTATTGTCCTATCAAAAGGTAGGGTCATCGAAGTAAGTAACAATGGTATTGCAATTCGAAGACAGTTCAAGTATACGACACGAAAACTCAAGATGACCCCTGAGAACATTGATGACGTTGAGGTTCCGAGGGATGAAGGAGATTACTCGATAACCAAGGCCGTTCCCGGATCAATGATTCTTGTAACAGACTATTACTCAAGAGAGAACCAACACAAGGGAACCTATGTGAATATCAATACTGGAACTGAGATTTATCCAAGCAATGGTGCATCCATTGGAACAATCAGATATGTTGATTTAGAAATCGATGTGGTAGCTCCAAAGAAGGGGCAAACAAGGATAATTGATCAACATCTTCTGAAACGAGCAGTTCAAAGAGGGTTCATTACAGATGATATGGCAGAAGTAGCTCGTTCGAAAGCGAAAGCTGAATATCAACGACTTGTGATGAAGGCAAAAGATAACTGATGAACTAGTCAATCGATTCGAGTGTTCTAATTGACAAATCGATTGCGCTCATAATATCCTCAACAGTAGATCTGAAACTATCAATTCCGCGACTACAATTGATGACTATCCTCAATTTCTTCCCCACAACGGTCGTAACTATCTTGATTCCAACAGGAATCGGAGTGTTATCTGGGTCAATTGATTTCTGCACTTGTTCAGCATTCTTAGATGACTCGAATTCAATCTCAATATCTGCTTTCATGATTGTCATGTATCCTTCAGAATTGGTTTGATTATCCCTATGATTTTCTCACGATCGCCTTCAGAGCGTTTTGTTATTTTGACTGATTGTTGAGATGTTGAGATATATGGAATTTTCTTCTGATATAGTGCTACTGAAACTGAGATTAATGGAGTTGGCTTTCTCCATGTAATCGCAATAGAGCTATCAGAGTCAATCACAATAAACTTAGCATCTTCAGCTATTGGAGATGCAAGTGTAATTCGCCCTACATCTGGCAGGATATCCTCGTGAATGTTAGATCCATCTACCTGAATATAGTTCTCATGGAACTTTGCAGTGGTGTCGCTTTCGTTAAGTAGGATATTTAGCTTTGCAACGGATGAGATTGTTTCGTTACAGTAGGTTCGATACATTTCAGTCAGATTTCCTAGAAGACGCGCACGGTCTCCAATAAATACGCCTAGTAGAAGACCCATAGCATGTTTGCTCCAAGCGATACGGGACAGTGATGATATGCTTGAAAAGTAACGAAGTGGGCTTGACTTCTTCTCATTCCTACATTCATAGTCAGTGCCCAGAACTTCAGGAATTTCTGTAGATGTCAGTGAAAGAAGTAATATGGCATTAAGCTGACGAGCTTCACTAGAAGTTAGCTCGCTAAGGGGGGTAGTCCATTTGCTATAGGTAATGTCAGCATCGTGGAAGATTTTTTGACAAGATTCTGGTGATCCACTTAGTGTGTCAAGATAAGGATGAATATTGCTAGAGAATACTTCGTTCATAGGTAGGAAGTTATAGCCGGGAATTCTAAACCCCTTCCGGGATATTAGTATCCCTTCCTTTGCTACTGCATCTACGATAGCATTCGTTATGCTATCTTTCTTCCCCTCAAGAAGAGCGCTGATTGCTGCAAGTAAGAGTTCCTCAGATTGCACGTCCAGGGTTTCTGCCATAAAGGCTAATACTTCAGCACCAATTGGAGATTCCGTAGGATGTTCATGGACTCCCTTTAGTTTGGAATGAAATCGGCTTCCGATACCAAGGATTCTTTTCTCAGAACCTGATGTGGCTCCAATGACATCAAGTCCTACGGGTATGACTAGGGTGTCTTGCATTGTTTTGGCATATTGATTCAATTGGTCAAGAGAGATGATATCATCAAAGAATTTCACATGAAAAACCATATTGGATCTTAGAATAGACCTACACAAAGTAGATGCGGCAACAATTGAATGAGGATGGGGCGAACTAGCAATGAAGAATTTTTTGATTTCCTTTATTTGAATTTTGGAGAACTTACTTCTTAGTTCTCCTGAAACAGGGATTTTTGGAGCCTTTTCAGTCATCTCAGATGGATGTCAGAGGGCCTTGCATGATAAAACTATCTGAGCAATACAGCTGCTTGGTCTGGCGAGTATTTCCAGTCAGCAGGAAGGACCTGTTGCTTCCTGTAGTACTTTGACAGCCTGTGGATTTTGCTCTCGACAAGCTGGAGACCGCGCTTAGATACAAAGTCTTTCTTGCCATGCTCTTCAAGATGTCGTCTAATTTTGAGAGCTTTAGCAATCATATTACGTAGGTCTTCAGGTACTCTACGCTGCAGATCATTCTCTATTATGATGTCATTAATGCGCTTGCCAGTTATTACTTTCACAAGAGGGATTCCATACTGATCACGAAGAATTAGCCCAATCATACTTGGTGTATTGCCAGCCTTAGCAAGCTCTATGACCTTCTCTTCAACCCATTTTGCGTCTTTATCCATCCATTCAGGAACCTGCAATGTGGATGGGCGCTTGCTTCCAGATTGTCCTTTTCGTCGTGTGTGCATTCTTGCCATTGTGTCTACCTCTTGTAAACAGGTTCAATAGAAACCGGCTAATCTCGATGGGCTTAGAAGTGTGGATATAAACATTATCGTCTGTACGGCAATTTCCTAATGATATGAGTAAGGTGTGTTCTAATGGTATCGTCCTCTTTCACGTATCTCCTCCATTCTTTGGAGAACGGATTCGGACTCGTCGCCTAGCGTTGAAATG
Organism: Candidatus Thorarchaeota archaeon; assembly: GCA_016840825.1. Next base: position 3,986 of record JAEORN010000148.1, read on the forward strand.
TAACCTTCTAGTGTCCTAGAAAGCATTTCATCTTGAATGTCCCAGTGCGTTGTTTCAAGCGCTCTCTTGATTAGATGCAAATCAACGCCTTTCATCTCGACAGTGGCATTCATCTCGGATAACCCGAAGTCAATCATCCAGATCTTATCGTTTGGAGTTACAAGGAGATTGCTCGTTGTTGGGTCTCCATGTACGATTCCACCTCTATGTAGATATGCCATTAGTTCGCCAAAACGATTGCATAGAGTTCCAAGGTGTTGCCTACTCAGGTTTCCTGCAATCTGCTTCAGTTGCTGACCAGAAATATAGTCCATCAAGATACTAAAATCATTGAGATCTATAGTATGAACTGTAGGTGTTGGGATTCCTAGAGACCTCGCTATCGTTAGCCCTTTGCTTTCTCGACTTGTTCGACTCCCTCGAAGTAATTTGTCGATTTCTGGGATAAGATATGGTTTACTGGGACGGAACTTCAAAGCAAAGTGCTGACCCCATAACTCAACTTTGGAAATAATCGATTCAGCTCCAATAGCAATTGGCTCTCCTTCCAGTTTCATCATTTCCACCCAATATCCTGTTCATCGGTCCGCCACTTTGGAAGAACCTGAGAAGATTCTATCTCCAAGATATCATTGGATTGATGTTGAAGTATTCCAGTCCAGGCAATCATAGCACCTTGATCCCCTGCCAATGGTGGGGACACTCGATGAAATTTAGTAGCATGTCGATGAGCTACTCCCTCAAGAATCTCAGTGAGCCGGTTATTTCTTGCAACTCCACCTGTAAGTAGGAGCTCATGCTTCTTTGTGTGAGCGATTGCTCTTTCAGCTATTTCTGCTAGCATTCCGAAAGAAGTTTCTTGAATACTATAACAGAGATCAGGTAGAGAAACTCCTTCATCGAAAAGTCGCTTTGCTGAAGTCAGCATTCCTGAGTAGCTGATATCCATCCCTTTGACAGAATAGGGAAGGGAATGAAATTCAGAACCTTCTCTAGCTAATTTCTCGACTTTGGGACCAGCCGGGAATTGCATTCCAGCATGTCGTCCAAACACGTCAAGCATATTTCCAATTGCAATGTCGAGTGTTTCACCGAAGGTACGATACCGTCCGCCAGCGAAGGCAATGATTTGCGAATTCCCACCTGAAACATAGACTGTTACAGGATCTTCAAAACCTGATTCGAGACTTCCAATCTCAATATGTGCAACACAATGATTGACACCAATAAGTGGTGTATTCAATCGAAGAGCAAGAGAACGAGCCATAGTAGCAGTTATGCGCAGACAAGGACCAAGTCCGGGACCTTGTGAGAAGGCTATGATGTCAATTTGATTGGGAGAGATACCAGCTTCCTCAATAGATTTCCGTATTAGTCCAGGACCAAGATTCGCGTGATGTTGACTTGCCTCGCGGGGGTGAATGCCACCTTCCTCAGGTTGAAGCATATCCCAGACATTCGAAAGAACCTCACCCTCACTGGTCACAATACCTGCTCCGAATGAATGGGCGGTTCCTTCAAGTCCTAGGCATATGGTCATGATAGCACGCTCATCTATTTCCAATACCGATGTGTTCTTAACATTGACGTGCTATGTAGCAAAGCCTTTATAATACACACAAAGAGGCACATCCGAGAGGTTACGTTACAATGTCACAAGAACGAATGCCCATAAAAGCACTCGAACAGAATATCCATGAAATTGTGTCAATCAAGCTCAAAGACCAGAGGATCTTCAGAGGGCGTCTTTCTCGTTGTGATGTTTACATGAATCTCACTCTGGAAGATGCAGAGGAGCTTGTACCTGGTGAGGATGGTTCAACTTCTATCATAGCAAAATATGGTGAGATTCTTCTGCGAGGAAACAATATCCTTTGGATACAGATTCCTGAAGAATGATTTGATTTTTCTCGAACCGCAACGACAACTTTAATAGAAAACCGAGAGTCGAGGCGGATTACCTGATGTCTAGCATTAGGATATGGATGCCCCTGTAGTGTAGTCCGGCCTAGCATTCAAGACTGTCAATTGCGACATCGTCTTGATGCGCAAGCTGATCTCTTGAGACCCGGGTTCGAATCCCGGCGGGGGCGCCACCATGCTTCATTTTATGTCAATAGTGCTTATAGCTGAGAAAGGAATGATGTTATCGCGGCGCTCACTCCCACTTTTTTTCTCAAGAACAAGACAATCATCAAGAATCTCTATTATGAAACCTTTTCTTGGGTATCCATGAACAAGGGATATACTGACATTGGCCTTGATGTTTTTCAGCTCCTCCAATAAATTCCTCAAATCCATTGTTTGCATGACGCATGACCTCTTGCTATTACAAGTATATCATTCTCCAATTTGAAAGGATATAAGATATTGTCACAAATCGGGAGTGTGATAAGGATGAGTGTCTTTCGCGTGATACATGATTTCCTGCATAGAGATGCTTCTTGAACATAACTTCTCCGTAAGGCAACCATTGCTTGACGCACTCCGGAAGCTGGACAATGATGATTTCACAAGGGATTTGGGAGGAGGCAAAGGTTCTATTCGAAATATCCTAGTTCATTTGATGAATACTGATATCCATTGGATTAACATAATCGGTGACGAGGATATCCCTTCATTGGAACACGACCAATTCAGGACCGTAAATAATGTTGAGAGGTCATGGAAACGAATCGAGCTTGAGATGCGGGAAATCCTATCGAACCAGACTGATGCAAGTCTGCAGTATGTAAGAACGATTAGGCAGGATAGTGATACCATCAGTTTTACTATTGCTAGGGCCTTTCTGCATATGGCGACACATGAAGCACACCATCGAGGATTCGTTGTAGGATTGCTCAGGCAGATGGGATATGACCCTCCTAATGTCAACATGCTAAGGGAGTTGACTCAAGGTGACGGACTTCTATGATATGATCTATAGTTCTATCAAGCTTCAAGCAGAAGCGATTCCAGCTACTCTTAGAGGTGTAAAACGTCAAGATGGACATCTCGTCAAGGGAAAGCGCCTGATTTTCACTGGTTGTGGCGATTCCTACGCAGTAGCTGATTATGGCAAGTGGGCGTTTATGCCACTTGGTTTTGAGTCCATTTCATTGTCGCCTTCTGAACTCCATAGAGTGCCTCTCGATGAGAATACGGTAGTAATTGGAATCACTGCATCTGGAAGAAGCATAGAAACAATAGCAGCATTGGAACATGCTCAGAATAATGATGCGGCTACAGTGGTCCTTACAGATGATAAGGATGGAAAGGCCTCAGATTATGCGGAGTATATCTGGGAAACAAAATCAGGTGTTTCCACCTACAATACGAGTCCCTCTTCTCCAACGACCAGTGCGATGGCATATCTCTTGAAGCTTGCAGCCTTGCATCAGGCGATGCCCCGAAGCAGGATACATCAAGATTCTGTAAGACTTGAGAAAGCAGGCGATAAGATGATTGATTGGGCAGAAAAGACTGGTAAAGGGATTGCAAATCTACTGAAACCAGGGGATCTTGTCTATCTGGTATCTGAGGGTGAGAACTATGTTGCAGCTCAGCTTGGCATGATGAAGTTAAATGAATACTCTATCTTGAAAGGCACTAGTGCCCTAAGAGAGGAATTCCGTCACCATTACAATCTCTCAGTGAAGGATAACGACCCTGTGATTCTGATATCTGATTTTCCGACAGGCGACAATGATGAAACTTACATGAAGGTGCTAACGGATACTTTGAAGTTGCGAAGCTATCATCTCTATTGTCCCAAGGATTTGTATCTCGAGAGTTCACTAGGACAAGCGATTGCTAATACCATTGTACTTCAAATGGCAGCATATTATGTGGCGATATCTTACGATTCTAAGAAGGAGTGGTTCAAGCTTCCTCACGCTGAAGCGTTCAAAATCTATTGATATTGTTACGTGATAGAAAAAGGTAACAAGCTCTACTCGAATGGAATCTAGAAGTGAAAAAGAGTGCGAGAACTACTTCAAGAAGCAGCAGATTTCAGCAAAAGAAGAGAGATTACTGAGCAATTCAATTCCAATCCAGAAGCATTTGAAGCATTAATTGTTGATGTATATAGCTCTACCGAAGATGGTTACTCGCGAGAAAAGAAACAGATACTGGACATCGTGGATTTCCTGATACCTCGCTTGGCAATTTCAGTCATTGAAAGGTCTATCGTCGATTCAGACCAACGAGTAAGAGTACGGGGACTCCAAGCAACATATCGCGGACAATTCAACTCTCTCAATAGTCAAGTACTGAAGATTCTTCAAGATCGAAAGGAGTCATTTGAATTACGTAAATGGGCCATCCACATCCTAGGAGGGACTGATCCTTTAGGTTTCGGGAGATATCTAAGAAATGTTATGAGGGATTCTTCAGAGGATGTAGAGATTCGGAAAGAAGCTATCTTTGCATTGACAAATAGTCCATCTGATCCAACAATAGGTGCACTTTGTATGCTACTAGGGGATGCAGATGTTGACATTAGGCAGGCAGGAGCTTGGGCACTTGGGAAGGTAGATTCAGATGATGCCATCAACTGTCTACTTGCAGCATTAGAAGACAAAGATGAAACAGTTAGAGATTGGGCAATACGTGGTCTTAGAGATTCAGACAATACTCGTGCCTTGCAAGGTCTTGCAGATGCTATGACATCACTAGAGCCTATGTATCAAAAGCAGCTAATTCGGCTTGTTGTTGAGAGACGTTCAGAGATAATTCTTAGAGCAATAGTGGAGCTACTAGAAACTGATGACGTAGAAGTTCGAAGACTTGCCGCTTGGGCAATGGGCGTATCACCATATCCACCAGCAGTAGGAGAACTCGAAAAACTGCTCCAAGACGAAGACGAACAGGTAAGAACCTACGCTAAGAAAGCGTTGGAAAGATTGGGTCATATTGACCCAACCGATTTTGGATTAATGCTTTAGATTTACATCATGCCTTTGTACATTCCACCATCCACTAAAAGAAGAGCTCCATGTACATAGCTTGACACCGGACTTAGGAGGAAAGCACAGACTCTACCAAACTCAAGGGGCTCACCCATTCTACCTAATGGGATGCTAGATGTGATTCGATTGATAGCTTGTTCAGGATCTTCTGAGGCATCCATTAGCTCCTTTACTCTTTCAGTGTTGATGTAGCCAGGGCAAACTGCATTGACTCGAATGCCATCAGGTCCAATCTCTTCTGAAAGGGTTCGCATCATACCAATTACAGCAGGTCGTATGGCATTGGAGAGAAGTAGGTTTCCTATAGGTTGCTTCACCGAGATTGAGGTGCTATAGAGGATTGCTGGTGTTTTAGCTTTTGAGAGGAGAGGTAATGCTTCTCTTGTAAGTCGCACTGCACTCATGAGAGTAAGTTGGTAGCTCTTTTCCCAGTCATCTTCAGATAATTTTGTGAACTTTCCCGGAGGTGGGCCTCCGGCATTGACGAAAAGACCATCAAGAATACCCTCTCTGTCAACAATATCTTTGACTAGATAATTGATGCCTTCTATTGTAGATACATCTGCCACAATATATCGAGCTCGATCTCCAAGCTTCTCAACGGCGGATTTTAGAGATTCTTCATTTCGTCCACAGATTATGACATTAGCTCCTTCACTTGCTAAGGCCTTTGCAGTGCCAAAACCAAGTCCGCGTGACGCAGCAGTCACTAGGATTATCTTATTCTCCAGCTGTAAATCCATTGAAGCACCCTGTAGAATCCTAGAATCGTTCTATTTGACTTCTACGAAGGATGCTAATGTGCTGTTGCAGATACTTTCTGCTCTGTTCGTGTGCCCATCCGTACCTCAAGATGAAGAAATGCAGCACTTAGACGCTGAAATTCATTGGGAACTTCAAACTTACCTGTCCCCATCTCATTGAGGACGCGTTCGATCTTCTTTGTGGTCAGGCGGGGATTCTTCTGGGAATTAAACGAGATTAGAACCCGTATCTCATCTGGATCAGGCATCCGGTAGACTGACTGACATTTGATACCGCGTGCATTCAGGTTCTCCCGTATCATTGCCTCTAGCTGTTTCATCTTTTGCACCGTAGTTCAGTACCTTATTGAGATACTTTAACCACGATATTACTCTGGTAATACCATTCTAATGGCGCCAAATAGTCCGGTTCATTTATTCATACGTTTGATGCCATTGGAAATTATGAAACGAATCCTAATCCTTGGACCTAGTGGATCTGGTAAGTCCACGTTGTGTGAAAGATTAGGAAAGAAGCTTAATCTTCCAATCATACATCTTGATCGGTATTATTGGAATCCAGGTTGGCAAGAAACACCATCCGATGATTGGAACCAAAAGGTTGGAAATCTAATCTCTGGGGAGAGATGGGTGATGGATGGTAACTATTGGTCCACTTTGGCAATGCGTTCACAAGCTGCAGACTCGATTATCTTCATAGATATACCACGGAGAATATCCTATCTCCGAATCTTTCTTAGATTCCTCAAATTCAGGGGACGCTCAAGACCAGATCTTGCAGAAGGTTGTCCTGAGAAGATTGATAGGGATTTTCTCGAGTGGATTTGGTATTATCCCATAACACATCGACCAGCAATATTGCGATTCCTGAAAAGGATTGAATCAAGAAAGAATGTGATTTTTCTTCAAGGGCAACAGGATATTGAACGATTTATTGCATCATTGGACTCTGAATAATGTGTCACTCAATTCTTCTGAGAAACTGAACTAAATGTTGCTTTCTTCCGTCGGTTGATATAGAAATTGTTCAAAGTATTGATGAATCGGACTTGGTGATGCATTATGGATACAGATGGCTTTCAGAAGTTCTTAGAGAAACAGAAAGTACCTGAAGAGAAGATTAGTGAGGCTATCTCAATTGTTGAAAGATTTGAGTCGTTCTTGAAGAGCAAGGAACTAGGAAATGCTACATCTCAAGATGCAGCAGCATTCATACGGGTAATGCTTGATGAAGGTATCAATACCTATGACAACTTCGTTCACCTTCTCAGGTATGGGTACTTCATAGAGAACAACGATCTCTACATCTCATTCTTAGAGCCTATCGATGGTGGAAAAGTGATGGAAGTTCTCCATCAGAAGCTCGGCGAACAGGTAGGTGAGAACCTACGCGATGACATCTTCAAGGATATTTCTATGCCTCCCTTAGGTACACCTTCGTCTGAGAAGCCAAAGATAACACGAGCTGTTATGGAGCGAATGGAAACCAAGGTTGATGCAAAGACCTGCCAAAAGGTCCTGACCGAGGTAGCACATGGACTACCAACCAAATTCTATGACAGTGGACAGAGAGAGAAGTTACTTGCGGCGAAGAATATCGATGAATACCTCAAAGAGAAACAGGATGCATTCATAGCCCAACTAGAGAAGCACCGTGATGAGAGGACACCCTTCTTCAACCAAGAGATTACAGATGAAGTCGTACAGTGGATTCGTGATAATCCCGGTATTGGTAGTGAGAAACGTGATGGTGACTATCTCATCCACACGAAGATACCCTTCTTAGCAAAGGAGTACCTTGCTGAAACTGATGAGAGAATGAAACGCTATTATGCATGTCATTGTGGGTGGGCAAGAGAGGCTATCAAGACTGGAC
>JAEORN010000149.1 GCA_016840825.1 Candidatus Thorarchaeota archaeon
CAGACTAAGTCACAAAAGAGGATTCATGTTCCTTATTATTACTACGCTACTTCCTTTCGTTGTTCCAGGAATACTCTGGTATTCCGTAGAATCATTTCACACCTATAGAAGGATTCCCTTGCCAATCCCACAAATAGTTGGATTCCCTATTCTGTTTGTCACTCGAAACGGAAGATTATCTGAATGACATTTATGGCCCGGGTTCGAGTCCCGGCGAGCGCACCACTTCATTTTCAATTTCTTTCCAATTTGTAAAGTTCTTAGTAACACCCTCTTATTAGGAAACGAGTGTCATACTGACTAAAGATGTCACATTGATTTAGTGGCATCTATTTCGTAATTGAGGTGAAAGAAAATTACATGGATGGTACATACTGGAGCAAGGTATCATACGCAAGACACCGGATACTATTGTGGTGCTGCTGCGGCAATGATGATTCTTGCTGAAATTGGAGTTCCGTATAGTAGTTTAGATCAAGATGATTTGTACAACTCAAATCATAATAACAATGCGCAAGGCGGTTGGTACACAGACCCGTATGGTCTAAGACATACACTTGTGGATAATCGACCTTCAGGGTTTACGAACACATTTGGTGTGCAAAAACCCACTTCAGAGGCTGAAGGTACAAGAAAGATTGTGTACACTTTGCATAAATACGAGGTTTCACCAGCGGTCTTGGTTTTTGGATGTGCACATTGGATTGTTGTACCAGGAGTCCAAACTGATGTGGAACCTGTTTCCGGTGCAACATATACTGTCCAGGGATTCTGGATTCACAATCCTGTCCATCAGGATAATGAGCCTCACAGTGCAACGGATGTCTGCGGATCTGGTGGTGCCAGTGGAAATGCAAATGATTACATTACCTATGCGAATTGGCAGGCTAACTACTTTACAGGTTGTAACTACGATGATTCCTCAGGCAACAAGCAGTACATTTCCGTCTGCGACCCGGACGAACCGAATCTAAAACTTCCCCTAAGAGCCGCTAGGAAATTCCTCTTTGATGGACGAGAGCTAATTGCAAGAGAGAATGCTATCCAGATTAGTCAGGAGAGTCTGAAGACACACAATCTACTAGAAGATAAACGAGTTGCCGATATTGTTAGTAGTGGAAGACCAGGAAAGCCAATCTCTGTACTCCGTCTGGATAGGGCAAATACCTACTATTATCTGGTTCCTTGGGAACAAGAAGGACGGGTAGCTGCGATAACGCAAGTTGATGCACGATTTGGTGAATTCCTAGGACTCCATCTTCGTGAATCGCCATTGGAGAAAGAGTTTCTTCATAGGGAAGAAGTTCTCAAATCTATTGCAAATGAGAAGATTCAACTGTCGGACATGATGGGAAGAGTCAAGCTCGATCCAGAGATTGCGTGTTTATCTCCGACTCTTGTTTGGCAGCCTTGTTGGGAGTCTTGGTCTCCTCACCTACCATTCTACCAATTTACAATTGGAGAGCATAAGCTATATGTTCGAGTGGATGGAGAGGTATTCTCAAGGCTTACTACCACTGGACGCGGTACGTAACCAATGCCAAAATGAAAAAGGCGGCTATGAGTGATTGGCTGAGGATTTGAAACCCATTCCTATTGAGAGAGCACTTGGTATAGCTCGCAAAGGAATACTGGAACACAACCCGTTTCTCGAAGATAGAACCAAGGAATATTCGAGATTGGGAAAGGCAGGTGATACGATTCTAGTTGAACGGATTGATAGGGTTGAACTTGAGTCGTATTACTTGATTTCTTGGACCGTTGAGGAACTAACTGTTGCAATCGTTCAGGTGAATGCTATTACAGGATCTTTTTTGGGTGTGTCCACGCTAGCCAATCCCGCGAAATCGCCATTCCTTTCCATTGAAGAGGCAAGAAAAAAAGCTGCTCTAGCGAATAATAGAAGAAACTATGGTGTGCCAAGATACATTTGGCAACCTTGTCGTGAAAGCACTAATCCAACAAATCCGTTCTGTGAAGTGCCTTACGACAATGGTGTAGTATATGTCACAATGACCGGCGAAGTACTATCTGAGCTTACTCCTTTGGGTCGTGGTGGCTAGATATGCATTAGGTCCAGAGGTATTATGTAATCCCCAGAGATATAGGATACATCTGGAGAACTGCAAAGGATGCCACATTAATCTCAAAGGTCGAGTTTCAGCGAGCGCACAGCCTCTCAAGGCAACGGAATACTTAGATCTCTAGGTCTTGGTCATCCTATCAACTGCGTTTGCTATACCAATCAGAGTTTTCTCGATGTCTTCGCTTGTATGCATGAAGGAAAGTGCTCCAAGCCCATGATATCCGAAGATCCCTTCTTGCATGAGGAACCCTTGAAAGATGTCTTGCTGCCTGTGGTTGAATAAGCGCCCTAGATGCCCGGGGGTTATTATTGGAAAGTTGGGCGTAGTTGTCAGACAACTAACGAAGTTGATCGAACCAAAGCCAGTCCCAATCATCTTTGCCTTTCTGTTCGCGAGCATCTCGTTCAGGCGTTTCCTAAAGGAATCACCCATCTTGTTCAATCGCAGATACTCGTCTTTCTTGGTTCGTAGTTCATCAAGGACTGCTAGACCAGCGACCATTGTGAGCGGGTGGCTTGAGAAGGTTCCTCCTCCAACCCATCGCCCGCCTTTGACTCCTGGTACTGCTAGTGCCATGACGTCTTCTCGACCACCATAGACACCAAGGGGCATACCTCCAGCTGCGGCTTTTCCGAGTGTCAAGAGATCTGGCTTTACTCCAAACACCTTGTCCCCTGCGGAGCCATAGTGCAAACGAAAACCTGTGATGATTTCATCAAAGATGAGCAGGATGTCCCTAGATTCTGTTTCCTCGCGCAGATACGATAGAAAATCGTCCAAAGGAGGTATACCACCACCTGCACCGATAACTGGCTCAACGATAATTGCTGCAAGATCCTTTCCATGCGCTTTGAGCATCGCATCGAGGCTACCCCGGTCGTTATAGTCGAAAGATACACCATCAAAGAAAGGATCATCGATGAAGGGAGGGCTGACATGGTATGAAAGAGCGTCGTTTCCTCCATGCCACCCACCCAATGACTTTCCAATGAGCTGTTTCCCAGTGAAAAGTCTTGCCAATCTACTCACATACATAGTAGACTCGCTGCCTGTAGCCGTGAAGCGCATCCTCTCTAGTACTGGGATTGCTTCCTTCAACTTCTCGCCATAGAGGACCTCAGGCTCGTTGCATGCTCCGAAGTGAATACCAAGGTCAAGCTGGTTTCGTAATGCCTGAGTGACTTTTGGGTGATCATGTCCAAGAATCTGTGAATAATGGGTCATCCACCAGTCGATGTATTCATTCCCATCTACATCCCAAATCTTGCCACCTTTGCCATGCGAGATGTAAGGAGGGTATGAACCGCAGGTGGGCATTCCAAAGGTGCGTATATTATGACTTACTCCTTTTGGAAAGAGCTTTATTGCTCTCTTCCATAGACTCTCTGATTTCTTGGTTCGGGAATTGTAATCTTCGAGCATCATCTATAACTCCTATATCTATCACTAGACACTCCTTTTCCAGTATCTCATTGTATTGCGAGGTACAGGAATGTCAATCATTGTCTTTAAGCCAGGTGTCATTGAAACCACTAGTGGAATCAAATTAATGAGCATACCAATGGTACCATAATCTCCCTGTACACCGCCTTCGATCCTCTGGTGTATTCGCGGATGACCCTCGATAATGATCTCATCATATTGAGGAGTTGCTTCGGCATAGGCTAAGAAATCAAGAAGAACAATCTGCTCTCCATTCCGTTTGCCAATCCCTGTACTCTTCAATCCAAGAACATCACCTTTGTGTATAGTAGCAAAGGAGTTTGTGATTTTCGCCTCAGCTATCACGGGTTCTGGAGGCATCTCGATTACCTCGTCTAAATTCAGATTCAATGCACGTTCAATCATTTGAATTGACTCAACGAGACCCACATGACCTGTGATATGACCCTCATCTATGTTCCTTCTGAATTCTTCTTGACTCATACTAGTTCCAATCTTCTTTTGGAATGAATGACGACGATGACTTGAATTCATATGACGAGTGATATGTATGCTATCGACGCTTTGACATGGAGCTGTTAGAACGATTGGCAAAAGATCCATCAGGTAGCCAGGGTTGATTCCAGTGCCAAGAACAGTCTTACCAGTTTCCATTGCGATTCTGTTAAGTTCAGAAGATAACTCTGGATGCGTCCTATAGGGAAACGACAGCTGTTCGCAAATAGATAGGACGTCCATTCCATGGCGTAAGCAGGTTTCGATTGTAGGAAGGACTACTTCAAGTGATGAAGAGGTGGCAACAATTGCGACATCTGCAGGGTTATCCTTCAACAAGTCGAGAGGTATTTGCAAGTTCTCCTGAATAGAAATCGGGGTTTCCATATTTTTTGAGAGCAGCTCTCTCAATGATTTGTTTGCTAATTCTGGATTTGCATCAACAACTCCCAATAGCTTGAGATTGTCCCTTTTGAGAATCGATTCTGAGATGTGACGGCCTAGGGATCCAAATCCAATTTGCAATACTCCAAATGGTTCGGACATGCTTCTGAGATAACAACTCAATCATATATAGCATATCCTCAATATGAAAAAAACTGGCGGAGTGACGCACTTAACATGTTCAATACTTTCTTCTTCCATCCTGAATTATTCTGTAAAGCTCACCGAGATTATTTGGAGGTATATGAGTTTCTTCTCGTGATTTTAGTGAAACAGCTCCTTCAGGACAGTTCGCTGTGCAGATGCCACAACCGATACAACGATTCAGATCAATGACTACTGAACCAGAACCATGTGAGATAGCATCCATCTGGCATCGCTCAACACAGATACCACATTCTGTGCAAAGAGATGGGTCCAGTTCTGCATAGTAGTTCGATGTCAGTGCCATGGCAGGATGAGGAGTTGCCTTTGCACCTCCGAGAATACCACAGCAGCACCCACAACAGCTGCACAGGAATTCAAGGACAGCTGTGTTCGAAGGTTGGAGAACAAGCCCCTCTCGTTGATTCTCTGCAAGGATTGCCATGAATTCATCTTTGGTGATTTCTCTACCTAGGCCTTGCTCTGCAATTATTGCTGCGAATTTCCCTCCACCAAGGCAGGTTTCAGAACGATTTGTGGCCTTACAGGGGGGTCCAATTATATCACGTCCTTGGCGACAGGAGCAGTTCATTACTGAAAATGGGCCTTCACTAGATTCTACAAGAGCGCGAATTTCATCGTAACTCCCGACTAGGTGTTCAGGAGTTAGGCTCTTCTCAATGGGAATGACTCGTAGCTGACGTATTACCGTACTCGCAAATGCTTGTGAAAATGCCTCGCGATTATACTGGCCAGCCAGAGCCAAGAATTCCTTTGAAATCCTATTGACCTGCATCTCAACGATCCCGACCAGCCATTGGGTACTATTGTAGTATCTGTTTCCAGATTCCTTCCTGGAGATGATCAATCCTTTTTTGGCCATGCCATCTAGGATACTCACAAGTTCTTCTTTACTATCGACCTCTGACTTTACTCGCTCGTATATGCTTTCAAGCGGCTCACTTGGATAGACAGAATATTGTAGTTTTGTCGCAATCCAAGCTTCTTGAGGAGTGAATAGATATTGCAACAGCTGTATTTCGATTCCAGATTCTGTTGGAGGAAACCCTACTGGAGCCTTGTCAAGATGTTGCTGTAAGGCGCGATAGACTTCTTCCTCTCCTACTTTCATTTCAATTTACCAAACGAAACCTATAGTTACAGATTGATTTGAATCTTCTGCAAAGAAGAATGATTCATGCTTCAATATGATCAATCGAACTCTAGTAGGATCTACCAAGCCTTCGACCTAACTCAAAAGCCTCATCTAGTTTCTCCTGATTCTCAGTTACTGGAATGTCGTCGATTGTTGGGTCATCTGACCTTGAGCAGTATATCAGAGGTGTGAACTCTCCACCGAAAAATGGGCATATCCTTTCAAAGAAAGCAACCATGGTCTCATAATGATGCCAGTAGGTAAAGATACCGATGAACTTCTTTCCCGCCCACCATTCGCTAGGTCCAACGCAAAGAGCTTCCATTCTATCGAGTACAATCTTCAATTGGGCGGTCATATACCCCCAGAACATAGGAGTTGCAAAGACAACAATTTCAGATTCCTTGAAAGCATTGTAAATCTGATTCATATCATCTTCAATTGCACACTTGTGCCCTTCTGCATCTCGACATGTCATACACATCTGGCATGTTCCAATATTCATCTCATTCGGGTAGAAATCGACAATATCCTCTTGACCAGTACTTCGTAGTCCATTTGCGAAATAGAAAGCTAGTGTATCTGAGTTTCCGTTACGCCTGGGGCTACCATGAAGGATCATCGCTTTCATGGAGTAAGAATTCCTGCCCAAGCATTTATTGCTTGATTTTCAAGCAATGCCAGAGATGATTACAGCAATCAGATTCTTGAAAATCTTAACTTACTTTGAGAAACAGGTTGCTGGTTCCGAGTATACTGAACCAAGATGAGCACGTGGAAGGAGAATCAAGTGATGCAAACACCTAGTATGTTTGAGAATTTAGGCCTATTCTTGGGATTATTCATAGTAATTGTTTTAGTTTTGATGGCAGTTTATGTGAAGCTTTATGTTCGTATATTTACGCCAGGCACACACTATCGTCACTATCGGAAGGGACGGCTAATCATGGAAGGAAATAACGGGGGAATGGTAGTCAGAGTTCCGTTTCTAGACCGGATAGAAGTGGTTGGTATGGATACTACAATGATTGACCCTCTTGAAAAGTCGATAGTGAAAGAGCGAGTGATTCAGACAGACATTGATGAGGTCTGGAATGCCTGGACAACGGAAGAGGGAGTCAAGACATTTTTTGCTCCAGATGCATGGGTTGAACTTAAGATTGGTGGCCCCTACGAGATGTACTTTGACCCAGATGCTATTATTGGACAGCGAGGTGGTGAGGGGATGAAGATTCTGAGTTTCATTCCAAAAGAAATGCTATCCTTCGAGTGGAACGCTCCTCCTCAGTTCCCATCGGTTAGGAATCTTAAGACATGGATCGTAGTTCAGTTCAAATCGGAATCGTTTAGAGAAACAAGAGTACGATTGACCCATTGTGGTTGGAGAGAAGGTTCGATATGGGATGAAGTCTATAGGTATTTTGAACGAGCGTGGGATATTGTGATGGACAGATTGCAAAAGCGATTTGATGAAGGTCCAATTGATTGGTCTTCGCTATAGCACTATTCAGCTAATTTGTAGAACGTTCTTCCATTCTTCCAGTATATCTTTCTCAATACCGATAATGGAAGGTCCAGTCCATTAATGACAGTGCCACCCAATTCCTTGTTCTCGGGGTCGGGAATAGGCAGAGGAACAGCTTGTTCTGTAGTTTCCCAGAGTATACGTTGTGACGTGTATCTCCCTGAATAATATTCGTAGCTGCCACCATTTGTAGAGATATCTGTCCCAAACATGATTCGATCTGCATACTTAATCATGAACTCCCTAGACTTCCCTATATCTTTACTCAGTTCTCTAGCCATCCATCGAGAAGAGGCTGTATCCAGTGAAATGTTGGGAAAACGATCAAGCCAACTCGCAAGGGTAGTAAGCCTGTGAGGCTCCGGTTGAGATGCCATATGCGCAAGTTGGAATCTCAATCTAGAATGTTGAGAGAGCAGACCCTCAAGTTGGGATAGGTGCTCTTCCTTTGTTCCGTATCGTGTAGAATCCCTGTATTGATTGGAGTAGTAAGTATCTGGATCTGCAACATGAAGTATCAGGGGAATCCCTTCATCTTCGAGGGCGGAGAACACTGGCTCTAGTTTAGGGGAATCAATTCGGAAGTCGCTGGGAACTTCACCCACATAGTCACGCCAACGAGGTCCGAACCACATCTTCGCAAGTGAGAAACCCTGTTCCTTAATCTTGGAGATATCATCAAGAACTGGTTTTGTATGGAGTTGCGCTATGTCACTCATAGAGAGATACTTTGCGAAGACAAACCGACCTGGAAATATGGATTCTAACTTCTGAAAGCCTGGAACATGGACAATGCCAACCTGTGTTGTAATCCCAAATTCCTCTTCTATCTCAACCAGTTTGACGACATCCTCAGGTTTGCCAATATGAGTGTGTGTATCGAAAATCGGACCGTCGTACTTCCAAGACTCTTTCAAAGTAATCAGGTAATCGAGATTGTCTGGGTTCAAAAGGGATTCTCTTTGTGTAAATATTAGATCTGCACTAACTATGTTTCTCATGCAAACATTTGATATGGATACCAGCCATGATTTGCCTATGAAACGTGTGCTCTTTCTTTGCACAGGTAACTCTGCACGAAGTCAAATATCTGAAGCACTCTTGAAGCTCATAGGAGAAGATAAGTTCGAGGTCTATAGTGCAGGTACTAAAGTATCATCGGAAGTTAACCCATTTGCACTCGAGGTCATAAAGGAACGTGGTGGTTCTATAGAAGGATTACATCCCAAGAAAGTAGACCAATTCACAGATCAACCATTCGATTTAGTGATTACTGTCTGTGATAATGCGAAACAGGCATGTCCTTACTTTCCGGGAGCAAAAGAGATACTCCACTGGTCACTTGAAGATCCAGCTGGCTTTCAGGGTACCTATGACGAGACAATGGCTGCATTTCGAGAGATTCGTGATGAGATTGAACGACGAATACGATTACATATCCTCTAGGGATTCTTCGCCCAAGGGTGGTTCTTCAATCCAAGCGAACTTTCTCTGCAATGTCTTGGAATAGACTTTCTTCCAATCGTAATCCACCTTTTGACACCAGTCGTAGACCACCTTTGGATGTATGTAGGACTTCATTGAGGTTCCTAGGTTCCAAGTTCTGCTTGCCTTTGCTAGCTTGTAGTCTACCTCAATCCTTCTCTGTGCAAGCTCAGCTTTCTTCACACGTTCTTTCACCGTTTCAAGAGCTTTCTCAGCACGTTCTATGCGTTGTGCAGAATTCTCCTTGAATGAATTCACTACCTTTTGTTTCGTTTCAAGTGATGCCTTGGCCTTTTCATATCGTTCTCGTGCAGCCCTTAGACCATTCTCAGCATTTTCAAGACGCTCATGGGACCTCTCTATACTTTCCTGTGCTCCTTCAAGCCGCTCCTTCTTGGTAGTCTTTCCCTTGCGCTTACTACCTCGTATAGTGCTCTTTCTAGCTCGTGAGTTGTCCCATGTCACCTTAGCTTTATCGCGCTTCTCCCTCCAAGATAAGACAGATTGCCAATACTTGTCAACGATTATCTTCTGCTTCTTGGCTGCTTCTTGCTTACTGCTTAGATTCTGTGCCTCTTTCTTCTTCAGCAACCTGAGTTTTCCCTGCTTCTCTAGTACGACCTTTTTTGCCTTCTCGATGTTCTTTCCTGCGTTCTTGATACGTTGCTTGTAGCGATCCTCGCTCTTAGACCATCCCTTCGGTGCTTGCTTTGTATGGTTCATAACTCGAGCGACCTCAAGATTAGCTTGCCTCACCGCCTCCTTCTTGATGAAATCAGGGTCAATCAGTCGAGCCTTGCTTTTCTTCAACTCCTCCTTCATAACAACAGAAGCGTGATGTGTCCTGAACATCTTGGCGGTCAAGCCATCCATAACCTCACCCAAGAAGCGGTTGACATGAGTGCTATTAATTCTCGGAAATATCTGAGCGACTTTCTTTGGATCGGCTTTGGTTTTCTTTCCCTTTCGGCTCTTGAAAGATTCCACTCGATCTAGCGCTTTTCGATAGAGCTCCTCGAATACCTCAAAGACATCAGGTTCTAACTCCAGCTCCTTATGCCATGGAACACTGTCTTTACCAAGGAAGTCGAAGACTATGGAATTGTCTTTGAAAGTCAAATGCTCTACACGAAGAGTTGTTGCACCTACAGTATCCGCTTCCTCCGGATCTTTTTCATCGCCCACACGAAGACTCAGTGCATCGATAAGATAGCATGCAGCTGCTACCGCACGTACATTGGCATTCTCCGATCGCAGTCCGTCCATGATATGTTCACGGATTCTTGGCATCTGCTTCTCAACTTTGAGCGCTTTGTTGAACTTCTCAGCTTCTCGCTCTTGCTTGATTGGTGTGCTATCGTGGAACCACAGATACTTTG
The DNA here is from genome assembly GCA_016840825.1 of Candidatus Thorarchaeota archaeon. Next base: position 10,159 of record JAEORN010000149.1, read on the forward strand.
TTTTCTTCGTCAATTCATCGGTCCATTTAGCAATCCACATGCAATCTGGAGCCCAGATGATCTCTCCCCAATCACCTTCGGGTCTTTCTACATCTGGAGAAAGGTTCAATGTGATGTCCTTGTACGTTGCACCTCGCTTCCATTTCCCACGTAGCGGATGCTCACCTCTACCCATGAAAATCCCTGATGGTTCTGTTTGGTACTGCCCAAGTTCCATCTGTTCTCCATCCGCTATCGCATAGCCATATTCTTCTTTGAGCTCCTCACGTATCTTTTTTCGTGCTTCACGGTCAGCTTTCTTCTCTTCTTTAGTCATTGCTTCTTTTCGAGATCGTTCGGATTCCACATAGTCTATAACTTGGGAGAAGTCGATTTCATTTACCTTCAAAGGAGGGTGGATACCAAGTGCAGAACTGAAATCAGTCATGAAGTTCTCAGCAAACACTGGATCATCGACATATGGAGTGCCTAGTTTTCGCACCCAAGCAACAGCCATCTCACTCTGTAATGGATTAAGCTGTAGCTGCCTACCTCGTGCGGTTATTTCGAACGGGGGAAAATCAGGGAGTTCAAGCACGAGTACGCCGTTGTGACTAAGTGTATCCATTTTGTAGCCTCGTTGATTGGTATCCTATTGGGGAGAATTGGTTGCTTTCTTCCAGCGTCAGGTCAGGGCATAATAAACAAAAGGATTATGCTGGCGCACTCGATTTTTCGTCCAAATTCGCCCGAAGAATCCCTCTTATACTACCATTATGTACATTCACCAGTTAGGGAGGCATTATGAATCTCCGAGAACTTTCTATCGCAGTTCTAACCAAACCGAAATGGATGGCACTTTGGTATCTCACGAACAGTACCCTTGCTGGATTTACTTTGGTATTCCTATCACGTACAGGATATACACCATTTGACGATGCAACTGCATTCCTATTGGGTTTCTTTGTTCCTTTGGGAGTCTACGGATTCAAACATCTAATGGGACTTTACAGATATCGACGGAACTTAGGAGTCTACCAAGTTACTGAGGAATATCTTCACAGGGTAGTTGGGTTATATGGGCATGGAAAATACAAGGAATCTATGCATATCCTGCAGTACGTCTTGGAGATATTACCAGGTCATAAGCGTGCTCTGTACTTTGCAGGAGCCACTTCAGAGAAGTTAGAAGATTGGAATGCTGCTTCAAGATACTACAGCGAGTATCTGCTCTTAGAACCTACTGATCAAGAGGTTATTGCTAGACTTGATTCTATGGAATCACAAGCCCAGCAAAATTGATGGCTCTCTTTAAGGTCCAAGCTCCTCCAATAGAGGAATTTCCTCAATATCAGTACCTTCCTTCCTAAGGTTGAGTATCGCGACCTCATAGGCTCTGAGTACATCGGTCTTGGACACGAATCCGATCATCAGCGAGAGGTCTTTGGGGTCGACGACTATGGCATGTCCCTCATCGCGTTCCATCATTGCATGGAGAACTGAGTCGACTGTGCATTCGGGGTCTAGTTTCAGGAAAGTTGTCTTCATCAAGTCCCTAACAAGGATGAGTGTGCCATCTTCCCTCCGTTGCTTCTTGATATCTTCAACAACGAGGCAACCTAAGGCATGACCTGAATCATCTATAACTGGAAACTTCGTGTGATTAGTTTCAGTCATGATCTGATAGACCTCTGGAACAGTCATCGTGGGATATAGGACGGTGGGAAACTTGGTCATTATCTCGGATATCTTTACAGCCTTCAAAGCTCCAATATAATAACCTTTACCAAGTTGAGTCCCTCTTCGAGCTAGTTTCAAGGTGTAGATACTCTCTTCTTCAAGACTGACTGAAATGAGGTAGGCAGTTGAAACAGCGATCATCAAAGGTAGAATCATTGCATAGTCCAGAGTCATCTCCATGATTATCACGATACAAGTGATTGGAGCTCTACCGGAACCAGCGAACAGTGCAGCCATTCCAACAAGTGCGAATGCCAAAGGATTCGGAACAATTCCTGGAATAAGTAAATTGGAAACTTGACCGAATGCACCACCAAGTGCTGCACCTATGAAGAGAGTTGGAGCAAATACACCTCCTGACCCTCCAGATCCTAAGGTGAAGGATGTTGCGAATATCTTCAAGACTCCAAATACCAGCAATGCAATAAGAGACGCCTGTCCAATTAGCGCGGCATCAATGAACGGATACCCAACACCCATGATTGCTGGAAAGTATATGTCAGTCGAATCGTAGACTCCACTATAGCTAGTTAGGTTTTCTACATAGAGAGCTACAAATGCCAAAATTCCAGTCATAAGGCCACCTAGCACTGGAAGTCCATATGGAGATGTCCGAATCTTGTCGAATTGGTCCTCTATCAAGTAGAAAAGGCGCATCCAGACAACACTAAGCAGTCCAAGAAAGATCCCAAGGATAAGATATAGTCCAAGTTCAGGATAGGTGCCAAGAACGAATTGAGGAGCATTGAAACTCACAGATGGTCCGAGAAGCAAACCTACGACGGCAGTAGCAATAACTGATGATAATATTACTGGGATGATAGAATAGCCCAAAACTCCGCCAGAAACCACTTCTATCCCAAAAAGAGTGCCACCAAGTGGCGCATTGAACGTGGCTGCGATTCCTGATGACATCCCACATATAACAAGGGTCTTTGTGCTGTTCTTCCCTAATTTCAGAACTGATGCCATACTTGAGCCAACACCGGCACCTATCTGTGCTATAGGTCCCTCTCGACCACACGAACCGCCTGATCCAATGCAAATCGAGGAAGCCAGAGCTTTGAGTAAGGGGACTCGAAGTCGCATTTCCCCTGAATGTAGATGATATGCCTCTATGACCTCAGGCACACCGTGACCCTTCGCTTCTGGTGCGAATTTAACAGTGATACCGCCAACCAGAATTCCTCCAAGTGCGGGTATCAGTATCCAGCCCCATATACCTAGAACTTGAGGTACAAGAGTGAAGATGAGCCCCATTGCAAGAATAAGGTATCTGAATCCTACTGCGACCAGACCAGATACAACTCCAACAGCTGCGCCTAATAGATATGATAGGAGACGTTGATTTGATGTTATTCTGGTTTTGATTCTGGATGCTATTGTACAGGACTGGTTCACTATCATATGCCTTCTATAAGAAAGAATTAAGTCGCCCTGAGAGATGTGTCTTAAAAAAGGCTCCCATTCCGCAAGGTTCCAACGAGTTCAGCTGAAGGCTTTTGTTGAGCGTAATTCAACTTGATGAGCCCCTATTCTTGGTAAAGGCATCGTAAGGGGTAGGATTAGAATAGCCAAGTTTGAGAGCCAGACCTTTCGATGGTTCATTTGCCGCATCCCAGATAGGAATGAGATCTCTCAACAGTGCATGTTCTATCAATGCTGCAGATACTGCAGTTGCTAATCCCTTACGTCTATATTCAGGACTGTCTAAGGTATCGACCTCGATCTCAAATTCCCTCTCAAAGGGCATTGCAGTCATGGCTGTGCTTACTACCGTTTCACCATGTCTAATACAGAAACCAAAGCCATGCTCTATGAAAGATTCAGGAGAACCAAAGAAGAAGGGGATAGCTGGTGCAATAGCGCGGGGAACAGTTCGTGCGGTTTCAAGATCGATCTGATCAAGAGTAAATTCTTCAGGAATCGCTTCCTTTAGATTCTTCAGATGCTTTAGGTCCAATTGTTCATAAGAGAATCCAACCCTTGGGACTCGTTTCACTCGGTCTCCCAAGGTTTCGATTAGTTTTGTTGCCCATTCCTTTGTTGGGACGATTAGTTGAGGACCTAGAGGTAATGCCTCGATGATCTGGTCTGCTTGCTCAGAATAGGGATTTCCTCCGAGGAAAACGAATCCGATTTGAAGGAATGCAGTTTCTGGCTCATTGATGTCAGAAACATATACTTTGCCTCTTTTCTCTCGAAAGGCATATTGAATTACAGTCTTTAGCCACTTGTGTCCCTCAAACAGGCGTTCCACTTCATGAAGTTCGGTCGTAGGATATTCTTGTACCATTACAAATCCTTCTGATTATTTCGAGTTGCGTGAAATCAATCCTGCTTAAATCTGCTTCAGAGATTGCAAAGCACAGTTTCTAGAGGGAAATGGTGCGGCCACCGGGATTTGAACCCGGCTCGGAACCTTGGAAGGGTTCTATCCTAAACCAGGCTAGACTATGGCCGCAAGAACTTGAAAACGAGTGTTTGCTGTTAGAATTTAAGCGTATTGTTGGAGTGTATCTCGAGGGAGCAGTTGAGGACTTTTATTCTTAGTAACGATGAATTGCTCTTCCAAGAAATGGATGACGATGAATTAGCTTTAATAATGTCATTGCAGAAGAACAGATCTGTATGGTGGGAGTTTCATTGAGTAGAACTAGAGTTTCAAAACGACTCACTACAGTATTTGGTTCATTCATGATATACTTACCAATTCTGGGAGGTATTCTTTCTGCAATGTGGTACATGATACCTCTATTTTACCTCTCATGGTACGTTATCGTTTTTATCTTCCCGATAAGATACTGGGATCTCTGGTGGAAACCAGGTTATGATTTTGAAACAGGTTTCGATTGGAGTGTAGTGTTTTCCTTCTGGATTATCGAAGCCCTCCTCCTAGGTTTTGGATTTGTGTTGTTCATATACGGATTGAAGACGATGGTCGTACATAGAACAGAGAGCGATGGATTGGTCACAATAGGGCCATATCGATGGATGCGACATCCACAGCACTTTGGCATCATTCTAATTCTCCTGGCTCCAGCTTTGCTTCCATTACTTCCTTGGGAGCCTGAGATGATGTACATACGCCCTAGTGACATTCTTTCATGGTCATTGATAGCTTTTGGATTGGTCGTAGGAGCTGACTTGGAGGAAATTTCACTCTCAAAACGATATGGAGCGAAGTATGATGAGTATCGTGCAAAAGTGCCATTTATGATACCTTTCTTTCCCTCTTTGTCTTATGTTCTTTCAAAAAGTTTTCTAGACCAAGGCAAACTAGCTCGGTATGTACTATGGTTTGCGATGTATTGGATTATTATGACTTTCATACTCTATTTGTTCTCATTCGTACCACTTGATGGTTGGCGATGATGATATCTAGGAAGTGAATGTACCAGAGAGGCTAGTGTAATAGAGATGATATACAAGTGCACCTATATTGGAACTGATGCTAGCCACCCACTCGTTGGTAGACCATGCTTTCTCAGTATATCATTGAGATGACCAATATGTTGCATTATGTGTCTCATATTATACAATAGGACCGTTCCCTTTGACATCTTCAACCAGGAGGTTGTCTTCTCTTCAATTTGATTCTTAACAATGCCTTTTGCGAATCGATACCTCAATTTACTGCGTGTTTCTTCTAAGAATCTCTGCAGGACATCCTTCGGTATAACAGGTTCATGAATTTCATCAAAATCATAAGATTCTGCCCACTTTTCCAGATAAGCAGGTAATCTATACTGTTCTTCTACATTTTTTACATCAGTATCAAAGTCAGAAAGATAGATATCACAGAAGTAGATGGTGTGATATGCGATGTTCCAGAAACGTCGTTTATCACCTAGATTGTTCCACACATCATCATTAGCATTCTCAATCGCATTTGATAGCATCTCAAATGCCGCCCCTAACTCTAGATTTATCCATTCCAACCAGTCTGCTGTCATGAATTGCACAACCTACTTTCCCTTTCGTTTCCTATGCCCCTAACTCTCTATCTGAATAACGTTTGGCTATAATATCATGCTTTAGGGAATAGCACCATAAGATCTCAGTGCATACATGCCAAGCCATCATTACTTCTACATCCAGCTCAATCTGCATCTTGAAAAGATTCCGTGTATCACTATGAAAGTCCCCATGTGGAAAAGCTCCTATCCCAACTACGACCGGTATTTGAGTGCTCGAAGGAAGAAGATCTACCATAGATTGAAGACTAGTATGTCGTCCACCTTCGACAGCTAAAAGTGATAGAGATTCATCATGCGACGAGGTTAGCTCTGAGACGAGACTCTGAAGAGTCTTGTTTGAAATTCTCAGGAAAGGCTGTCCCTCAGGTGGAACTTGACCTGTCAGGAGGAGTTGTTCCATAAGCCCAACAAAGCGTTCGTAATTTCGAGGAACTCGTACTTCAGGATTGACCTCAATTATACGCCCATCATAAAGGTGTATATGCAGTGAGAGTAGACCTTCCTTGCATAACGGAGTTTCAAGAACCGACTGCAGGCAGAAATACAGAATATCTGGCCGACCTCGACGGTCCCCATCCTTCAGCTTGGTCATTGCCTGCCCATGATATGATTGGTCTAGTAATAGCTCGTTCGGACGTTTCTTCCTTCGGTATGCATGCTTTTGGATATCTTTCTTTGCAGAAATCTCATGAGGTACTAGTTCGAGGGCGGTTTCAAGAAGGACTATATGAAGCATTGATTTGACCCAGCACACTTACTTCTGCGAACAATTTAAGCGATGTGACTATTCCATAATTGGTAGGTCGTGACACTTGAAAAGACGAAGAAAACCCAAGAAATCAACTAGAGATTTAGCAACATCTAGGATTAGATACCTTTGGGAAGAATCAAGCTCTATAGCATCAGCACGACCAGATCGCGCGAAGAATTACATGCAGCTCGCCAGAAAGATAGCTCAAAGAGCAAGAATGAAGATGCCACGGGACATCTCAAGATATGTTTGTAAAGAATGCAACACGGTATGGATTCCCGGAAGAAATTGTCGTGTTCGAATGAGAAACAATCGATCCCGTCATCTGACCGTAACATGCTTGGTCTGCGGGACTATCCGTAGATTTCCGGTCATAAAGCAAGCTTGATTAACCTATTACAGAGGAAGAACTTTGTTTAAGATGACAAATGCTCAGCCAGACCCTACTAGAATCGCAACTGCATGGCAAGAACAAGCCATGATTCAGATAGGAAAAGGCGGGATATCAGAAGGAGTCATAGCTGAGATAAAGCGCATCATAAAACGTCACAAGTATGTGAAAGTCAAACTCCTCAGAAGCACCGGCGCTGACAAATATACCAAGAGTGCCATCTTTGAAGAACTATGCGAAAAGGTTGGAGCAACACTCGCAGGAATACGAGGAAATACAGCGGTTATCTACAGACTCCGAAAATAGTCAACCCCAAATAATGTGGGAAGAAACTTCGGGTTCTAACGATAATCTTTTATGGACACTCTTGCCGATGAGGCCAGCCTTCTGAGGTAGGCAATCGCCCTAGTTAGGGTTCGATATGCTCCCCTCAATAGATATGGTGAAGACAAATGCCCACAGTTTATGATATTCCAGCCAACATCTTGATACGGCGCCTCGCCCAGGAACTAAAGAGTCGAGAACAGATTCAAGCACCTGAGTGGGCAGACTATGTCAAGACCGGTGCTCATAAGGAAAGAGCCCCGGATGATGCAGATTGGTGGTACACTCGATGTGCCAGTATTCTCAGAAAGATCTACATGAAAGGTCCGATTGGGACTGAGAAACTACGCATCCAATACGGTGGTCGCCAGAGACGCGGTGTTCAACCGAACCGATTCCACCGCGGAAGTGGTGCTATCGTGCGAAACGCACTCCAACAACTAGAAAGAGCTGGATTCATCAAGAAACGGGGTAGCAAGGGCAGAGAGATGACTAGCGCAGGCAAGTCATACATGGATAGGGTTTCAGCTAATCTAAAGAAGGAACTAACGAAGGCAATTCCAGAACTTGAAAGATACTCCTAATCTATCAGCTTTGGGTGATTTAAGTGAGTGATGATGAGCTAGATGCCATCCGTCAGAAGAAACTTGCAGAGATGCAACAGCAAGCTGCACAGGAACAGATAGCTGACCAACAGGCGGCGGAAGTCCAAGCTCAGAAGGAAGCAATCCTTCGACAGATACTCACTCCAGAGGCGAGACAGCGCCTGACAAACATCAGGATGGTCAAACCTCAAATGGCTGAGCAAATTGAGGTTCAGCTCATCCAACTGGCAGGTTCGGGAAGACTTCGATCAAGAGTAACAGATGAACAACTAAAATCGCTCCTCCAACAGATACAGGGGAGAGAGCGAGAGCGCAAGGTAAAATTCAGATAATAGCTGCGAAAGGTGAAGAAAATGGCAAGAAACAAGCCTCTTGGAAAGAAACTAAGAATGGCCCGGGCAATGAAGAGTAATAGTAGTGTGCCCACATGGGCGGTAGTCAAGACAAAGGGAAAGATAAGAAGGACTCCAACGCAGCGCAACTGGCGCCAGAGTAAGCTAAAGCCATAGAAGGTGTATGAATAGTGGCAAAGAAGACTAAGAAGACAGATGAGGCAATCTCTAAAGACGATGAACCTGAACTAGAAGAGATTGAGGAAGAGGAGATTGCTAAGCCTACAGATGTAGAGGATGAAGCGCCAGAAACAACTTCGGCTGAAGAGGTTGTCGAAGAAGAGATTATCGATGAACGTATCTACACCGTCCCCCTGAGAAAGGCATACTGGACAGGTAGCAGGCTAAAGAGAGCAAATCGTTCGGTGAGAATCCTTAGGCAATTTGTCGAGAGGCACATGAAGCCGGAAGAGATTCTGATCCAGCCAGAGGTCAATGAGGTTATCTGGGCAAGAGGTATTCAGAAGCCTCCACGGCGGATTCGAATCCGAGCGACCAAGAACGATGAGAATCTTGTGCGCGTGTATCTAGCGGAGGGATAGCCTACGACAATCGCCCGAACAGACTTCGAGGGCGATATCAATGTGGGTGCCTTCGGAGTTGTAACTGATAGCTTCGTATTTATCAGCCCCAACATGTCAGAGAAGGATCTAGATACGATTGAACGTACATTCAATCTACCTCTCGTTCAATCAACTATAGCCACAATGGATACACTGGGATTGGTATCCGCAGGAAATTCACATGGCATTCTAGTACCATATACTACTTCAGATGAGGAGCTGACAGTTATCAAGAACAGCTCAGAAGTGAAAGCAGATTGGATTGATAGCAAGATGACAGCGCTAGGAAACATTATCCTAGCAAATGACCATGGTGCATTGTGCCATCCAGAATTTGATCGAAAAGCAAGAGATACTATTGCAGATGTTTTAGATGTTGAAGTGGTTCCAGGTACTATTGCAAAACTGCCAATTGTTGGAGCCAATGCAATTGTCACAAATAGAGGTGCTGTTGTCCATCCAATGGCAACTTCACAAGAGATAGATATGCTAACACAGTTGTTAAAAGTAGAAGTCGAGGTGGGTACTGTAAACAGAGGCAGTCCTTACACAAGTCTTGGTGTGTTGGCAAACATTGATGGGATGATAGCAGGTTCAGACACCACAGGTGTCGAATTGGCACATATCTCTCAAGTATTAGGATTTGTATAATCAAGGTGAAAAGAATGAGTTCCAAGGTATGGAGAGCGACTGGCGAGTACTTGAAGAAGAAGAAGACGTTTCGATTTTCGAAAGAACTTCTTGCTGACAAGGAGGCCCATGCGAAGGAGAGAATCTATTCGGATCTGGGTAGTAGACATAAGGTTTTGAGAAGACATATCAAGTTTCAAGAGGTTGTTGAGATTCAACCAGAAGAAGTGACAGACCTAGACCTTAGACGTCTCTTAGGTGTGGAGCTTGAAATCTAATGTCTGACAATCTTATGCAGAGACTTTTGTATCAGCAAAGAGCTCTAGAAGAGAGAATCGCAGAATTAGAGACAACTATTGGAATGCTTCAAGACACATTGAGTAGCTATATGTCTAGCAATCTAGTACTCGAAGAGCTAGCCACAAAAGAAGCTGAAGAACCAATGCTCATCAATATTGGGGGGGCGATATTCATTGAAGCGAAGGTTGTTAGAAATGATAAGGTGATTAGAGGCGTAGGAAGCGGTATCCGTATCGAACAATCCCTTGAAGAGGCTAAGGATACTGTTTCACATAGAGTGGAAGAACTAAACGAGTATCTATCAAAGCTCCGCCAAGAGTACCAGACTGCTGTAAATCAAGCAGCCAGTATTAATCAACAAGCCCAGCAACTTCTTGCTCAAGCACAGGCACAAGCTCAATCTGCACAAAAACCCGTGGAGGAATAGTCATTTGTTCGAGAAGCTTCGCGGAGCCCTCGATGTTGCCATCACAAAAGCAACAACCAAAGAATTGACTGACAAAAACCTTGCAGATGCAGTATGGAATCTGCAATTGGTGTTGATTCAGAATGATGTTGCAGTAGAGGTTGCTGAACATATTTGCGAGCTCACAAAGAATAAGATACTTGGACAAAGAGCTGGGCGTCTGGAGAACATGGCTAAGCTTTTTCGAGCGTATCTTTCTGAATCAGTATTAGAAGTCCTAACTCCAAAGAAACCTCTTGATCTACTTGAATATATAGCAGAAAAGAAAGCTAATAGTGAAACGACCACAATCATGTTAGTCGGTGTGAATGGTACAGGAAAAACTACAACTCTGGCAAAGATTGCGCATCTCCTCAAGAAGAATAACCATAGTGTTGTTATCGCTGCAGGTGATACATATCGTGCTGGAAGTATTGAGCAGTTGCAGAAGCATGCGGATGCACTTGGAATTCGCATGATAAAGCAAGGTTATGGTTCAGATGCTGCTGCAGTTGCCTATGATGCGGTCGCTCACGCCAAAGCAAAGCACATTGATGTGGTTCTCATTGACACTGCAGGTCGTATGCAAAGTAACAAGAACCTAATCAATGAGATGAAGAAGATTGCCCGTATAGCGGAACCGGATATCAAACTCTTCATTGGTGATGCATTAGCAGGAAATGATGCCCTATCTCAAGCAAAGGAATTCCACGAAGCTATCGAGATTGATGGTGCAATTTTGACCAAGATTGATGCAGACCCATCTGGAGGAGCTGCCCTATCTATCACTTTTGTGACAGGAAGACCCATCATATATGTTGGCGTAGGTCAGACGTATGAAGACCTCAAAAAGTTCGATCCAGAGTGGTTTACCAGTAGATTAGTAGAAAACTGATTACAACGGCACTCTTATTACGAAGTTACAGCCAGCACGCATCATATTCATCTTGAGGTGCCAGCTTTGAGTCTTAAAGGCAGACATTTCGTTGACCTATCAGATTATGAAAGATTTGAGTTAAGAAGAATTTTGGATACAGCGCACGATTTGAAGAGAAAGCAGAAGCGTGGAGAACCCCATGAGCTTTTGAAGGGCAAATCGCTTGCAATGATATTTATGAAATCATCTACCCGTACTAGAGTATCGTTCGAAGTGGGTATGACCCAACTAGGAGGACACGCACTCTATCTGGAAACAAGTGGAACTCAGTTGGGTCGGGGTGAAACTATTGGAGATACAGCCCAAGTCCTGAGTAGATACTGTGATGCTATCATGGCACGGGTCTTCGGGCATCAGGATATCATCGATTTAGCTAAGTATTCAACAGTGCCAGTCATAAACGGGCTTTCCGATCTACTCCATCCTTGCCAAATAATGGCGGATATGCAAACAATAGAGGAGCATAAAGGAAAATTGGAGGGGTTGAAAATTGCGTACGTTGGCGATTCGAATAATGTGAGTAATTCCATCATGCAGGGTTGTACTATAATGGGAATGGATGTTGCGATTGGCTCACCTAAGGGTTATACACCAACAGAGGCGATTTTGAAGAAAGCGTCAGAGCTAAGTAAGAGATACAAGACAACTTTAGAAGTTGTTCACGACCCAAAGGATGCAGTAAAGAACGCAGATGTCATCTATACTGATACATTCTTCAGTATGGGACAGGAACGTGAGAAATCTAAAGAAGATGCGCTCATGCCATTCCAAGTCAATCGGTCCCTTGTCGAAGCTGCTAAAGATGACGTCATTGTCATGCATTGTCTACCAGCCCATAGAGAAGAAGAGTTAACTTCAGAAGTTATGGATGGTCCGCATAGCGTTGTATTCGATCAAGCAGAGAATCGTTTACATGCACAAAAAGGCATCATGGCGCTACTCATATAGGTGAAGAAGGCTTGTCTGTAGAGGTTGTTTCCATTGGTAGGATAAACATCGATATCATAATGAATGTTAAAGAACTACCAAAGCCTGACGAACATGTATTCAGTGAGCAATCAAGCTTCACATTTGGTGGCTCAGCAGCTAATTTTGCTGCTCAATCAGCCAGATTAGGAGTCAAAACGGGACTGATCAGTTGTGTTGGTGACGACCTCTATGGACAACTTGTCCTTAAGAATCTTCAAGATATTGGAATTGATACCAAGAGCATCTTGATTCTGGATAACCAGCCTACAGGATTATTCTTCCTCGCACGAACGCCGAGTAAAAAGAACGTTGTATTTGCAGAACCAGGAGCAAATAGATTTCTAGAAAAGCACATCCTTGATGATGAGTATCTCCAGAGAGCTAGAACGATTCACATTGCAGGAGGGTATCCTATGCTCATGCCTCGGGTTATTGAGTATGCTACCACTAATGGAATGGTGGTTTCAATCGATCCTGGCAGAGCTTCCGAATCAGTCGATTTCAATGAGATACTCAGAAGCATAGATCTTCTATTTGTAAATCAATACGAATTGAAGACGTACTTTGGGATAGAGCCTGTGGAAACCCAACTAAGGAAATTTGCTAAGACATTTCCCGGAATCGTTGTTGTGAAGATGGGCGAAGAGGGGTCTATAGGAACCGACGGATTCGACTACCTAACTTCCCCAATTTTCGAGGTGCCTGTTGCTGATACATTGGGTGCAGGCGACTCATTTGCTGCTGCTTTCGTGACTGCATGGACAAGATCTGAGAATATTGAGCAAGCACTTAATTTCGCTAATGCTACAGCCTCTCAGACAGTCAAGGTACAGGGTGCTCAAAATGGTCAACCTACTCTGCAGGTAGTAGCGAGTTTGCTGAAGGAACACGATATTGACATCCATAATATTCTTCGAACCTTTAGAGGAAAGAATTAGCTGGTTTTCATGTCACCCTTGTATTACCCTCGTAGTATTGCAGTTTTTGTTAGTATAATACTCACATGAGATGTCAAGATACTAGAAGGTGTGAAAAATTCATCCACTATTAGAAGAAGTCCTCAAAAGTTCTACGGGAATCAAACGTAATATGCCAGGAGATGCGACAAAACCGCATAGCAAGAGTGAGATTTCTGATGATGAGCTTGCGGACTTGCTTGAATCTGTGAGTGCAAGAATACTTGTTGTTGGTATTGGAGGTGCTGGTAACAATGCAGTTACGCGCCTTATGGAAGTGGGTGTTGAGGGAGCAGAAACACTCGCAGTGAATACTGATGCACAAGACCTCTACTTCTGCAATTCTCAACACAAATTACTCCTTGGAAAGGAATGCTGCGGAGGCCTTGGTGCCGGTAATAATCCAGACATCGGAGAAACTGCAGCTCTAGAAACCTATGACACCATCAAAGAAGTTGTTAAAGCGGATCTAGTTTTCATAACAGCTGGGATGGGAGGAGGCACTGGTACTGGTGCTGCACCTCATGTTGCTAAAGCTGCAAAGGAGAATGGTGCACTAACAGTTGCTATTGTCTGTTTACCTTTCGAAGTTGAAGGTGCAACTAGAAAGAAGAATGCACGGAGAGGTCTTAATGCACTAATGGAACATGTTGACACTCTGATTGCCATTCCAAATGAGAAATTGTTGGAGATAGCTCCTGACCTTTCTATGCCTGAGGCGTTCATGGTTGCAGATGAAGTTCTTGTACGAGCAGTAAAGGGTATTGCAGAGCTAATCTCAAAACCGGGACTTGTGAATCTTGACTTTGCAGATGTTAGAACAACAATGCGAAATGGTGGAGTGTCTATTATTGCTCTCGGTGAAGGACAAGGTGAAGATCGTGCAGAGGAAGCTGTCTATAATGCACTGAGAAATCCTCTCATCGATGTATCCATTGAGAATGCTCGGAATATTCTTGTCAATGTCAGTGGTAGTTCAGATCTACAGCTCATGGAAGCAAAACGTGTCGTAGAGCTTGTTACAGAGCAAGCAAACCCTGATGCTGAAGTGATTTATGGAGCGCTAATAATACCTGAATTGGAAGATAGA